>NZ_JARAVO010000079.1:0-36831 GCF_033792805.1 Streptomyces sp. PA03-1a | reverse complement strand
ACGAGTTCGCCGGCGGCCACCGGTGTCTCGCGGCCGTCCTGGGCCGCGACGCTGCCGCCGGTGTGTTGCAGGCTCACGATCAGCGAGCCGTCGCCGTCGGCGGCGATGAGCGGGGCGGTACGCGCCATCCGTTGCGGGCTCGCCTCGAGGAACCCGGCCTGGACGCCGGCGACGCAGGCCCGGCGTATCGCCCCGTGGAGCTCGGCCGCTCCCTGGGTGCGGATCTCCAGGCGGGTGAACGCCCTGCGTACGGCGTCCCTCCAGTACTCGGCCCGCTCGGCGGGCGGTTGGATGTCCGTGCAGAATGCTTCGATCACGATGTCCTCGCGAACTGTGAGGAGTTGCCCGGTTCCCCGGGGCCCAGGCGGCGCTTTCCGCGTCACGCGCGGCCCACTCGGGGAACCCCCATCGCGGCCACCGTAGGGTCCTGCCGGGGCCATCGGCGGCCCTTCCGGCGGGGAGTGCGGGACACCCGCAGACATTGTGGGGACATCCGCAAACACGAATTCCTGCTATTGGGACATTTGTCACACAAGGCGATATGCATGCGGAATGCGTATTGAGAGAAATGTCACAATTGATTCACCTGCGCGAATCCCATGCCGAATGGAGTCGTAATAGGGCGGGATTGTGCCGTCGTATTCGGCGGGAGAGGGGTCCGGCAAGGAGAGCGAACGCTTCCGCCCGCATGCGCATGAGCCGCCCCCCGGGCCGGCGCCAGGGCCGAGGCCGTGCCTCGGTCCTGGCGCCCCGGTCCCGGCCGGGGAACCGTCGGGTGCGTCAGGAACCGACGCGCGCCGGCCTGACCGTTCCGTGGACCTGCCGGGCGTGGGACGCGTACCGGCGGCGTCCCAGGACGGGGACGATCAGCCGGAGGGGCAGCGGGGCCGTCGCCAGCACCGCCTTGATGGTCTCGGGATCGCCCTCGTACATCGCCATGCCGAAGACGAGCGGCAGGTCCTTCTTCGGTGTGCTCGCCATCCCGTGCTCGCCGAGCTGGTGCCATTCCGCAGCGGTCACGTACTTCGCGGCCAGCGGCAGGATCTCCTTCTCCTCCAGTGCCATGTGCCGGACGAGCACGGTCAACAGCCGCTCGAACGCGTCCGCGAGCTCCTCGCCTCCCCGCCCGGTGGAACGCCATCCCCCGAGCAGTCCGGTCACCTCGCCGTGCAGTGCGTCGATGGCGTGGTGCTGCTGCTCCATCGTCGGCACGATGGCCTCCGCATCCACGCTGGCGCGCTCGGCCAGCTTGGGCCACAGCAGCAGGTCCTCGCCCTCGTGGTGCGTGTGCAGGACCCGGCACACCAGCGCCGCGTGGGCACCGACGACCTCCGCGCGCCGGGTGTCGCCCGGCGCGACGGACCGGATGAGGTCGGGAAGCAGCCTGAACTCGCGGCGCAGCGCAGTATGGGCCATGTACATGTCGCGCGTATCGGCCATGGGTTCGTTGACGAGTGGAGCCATTGTCTCTTCCTTGTGCGGCCGCCTGGCATCCCGGGAGGGGGTGACGCGGCCCGTGTCGGGCATGGCCCTGCGCGTGGGCCGGCGGTCCGGTGGCATACGGGTCCGTCTGCAGTGGCACCCGGCGGGTGCCACCGGGTGCCACGGAATGCGCAGGGTGATCAGGGCAGGGGTCAGTGCAGGTCAGAGGCCTCGTCCGCTGCCCAGGACACTGTGGCAGTGGTGCCGGGGCTGCCGCATGCGTCAAATGCCCCTGCGTCGCGGCTGCGGCATGGGTCGTCTGACCCCGTCCCCGCTGGTGGGGCGGAGGGGCGTGGGTCGTGGTGGCCGTCGGACGGCTGTCGCATCCGGCCGCGGGGCCGGACCCCTCATTCGGGGAGGACGATGTTCCCCATGGCCTCGTTGACCGCGATCATTTCCGGAGTGAAATCCTCCGGGGTCCACAGGCGCGGCGAGTGTCCGGGCAGCGGGTCGTCCCCGAAGTCGAGGAAGAAGTTCTCGGGGCCGCCCGGGGTGAAGAAGAATGCCATCTTGGCCTCGCGGTCGCTGATGTTCTTGAACCGGTGCCGCACGCCACGCGGAACGAAGACGAAGTCACCCGCCGAGGCGACGAAGGTGTTCTCGCCGTCCAGGAACTCCAGCTCGCCCTCGAGGACGTAGAACGCCTCGTCGTTGTGCTCGTGGAGATGCGCTATCGGTCCGTTGCCCGGGGGCACGGTGGCGACGACGAAGCCGAGCCGGCCGTCGGTCTCCTTGCTGCTGACCTTGATGGTGTACTCGTCGCCGGCCACCCACTTGACGGGTCCCTCGGTGGAACGGACGTACAGTGCACCGCTCTTGTACTGCTCGGGGGTTGCCAATTCTCGCTCCTGTGCGAAATCGCGGGATCGCGCATGCGGGGTCGCCGCATGCGTGGATCGCCGGGAGTCCCGGCCGTGATGAGAGGGGGAAGGGGCGGCGAGGCCGCGCAGTCATTGCGGCGTCAAGTAACCATGAGTCAACTTGCCTCGTCAAGTAGGTGGTGGGCGCGGCTGGTTGGGCCGTCAATCGTTGCGGGACGCGCCGGCTCAAGCGCCGGGCCACACAGCTGAGGGGGGTGCGTCAGGGACCCCGGCGGGCCCACCGCCCGCGCGGGTCGCACATATGCTTGCTGCATCAAGCAGCTTGCCGTACGCTCCGACGCGCGTTCGCAGTTCGAAGGCAACGGGCCCTGTTCTCGATGCATTTGACGGGATGTCTGTTCCCAGGCGGATGGTCGCGACCGTAGCTCGCGCAGAGATGGTTCGGCCGAGCGCAGGCCGATCACTGAGAGAAGCCCAAGGATGGTGCGCGTCGCCATCGGGGGCCAAGGAGAATGTGTGGCTGTCTCGCCCATGACCGTGTACGACAGGATCGTCAGGTCGGACGTGCCCGAGCATCCCCCCATGCTGTTCGACACTGCGTGTGTGTTGGGTGGCAGTGTCGCCGGCCTTCTGGCGGCCCGGGTCCTCGCGGACCACGCCCGGACCGTTGTGATCGTCGAGCGGGACGAGACGAATGTGGAGGGACGCCCTCGTGCGGGCGTGCCCCACGACCGTCAGGTGCACGGGTTGCAGGCCGCCGGGCTCGTACAACTGGAGCGGTGGCTGCCGGGATTCACGCGGGAGGCGCAGGAACTGGGCGGCGTCCTGCTCGGGCCCCAGCGCATGACCATGTACGTCGACGGCAGGGAGCAACTCCGCACAGGAGACACCGAGTTCCTCTTCTGTACCCGGCCCTTCCTCGAGTCGCGCATCCGCAGCCGGGTCCTGGCCCTGCCCAACGTGCGGACCATGGCGGCACAGGCCACGGGCCTGGAGTACGGCGACAACGGTGCGGTGGACGCCGTGCGGTACGTCGTCGACGGTGTCGCCGGCGCGCTGCCCGCCGACTTCGTGGTGGACGCGATGGGGCGCGCCTCCAAGTCCTCGGACTGGGTCGAGCAGGCGGGCTTCGACAGGCCCCGGCTGCAGCGGGTGCAGACCGGGGCCCACTACGCGACGGCGCTTTTCGAGCGGACCGGTCGGCACAGGGCAGAGCCGTCCTTCACGGGCGCACGGTTCACGCTGCCGCCCGGGCCGGACGGCCTGGCCGTGGCCCTGGCCAAGCCCGTCGAAGACGATCAGTGGCTCGTGGGGCTCACCACCTACGCGGAGGGCCGGCCTCCCCGGTCGATCGAGGAGTTCCGGGCGCTGTGCGAGAAGTTGCCGCATCCCTTCGGGGAGGTGACCGACGGCGCCGTCACCCGTGACGTCCTGACCTTCCACCAGGCGGACAGCCGGCGCCGTGATTTCGCGGGGCTGTCGCGCTACCCCGCCGGCCTGGTCGGCGTCGGCGACGCGGTTGCCTCCCTGAACGCCACCTACGGGCAGGGCATGATGTCCGCCGCCCTCCACGCCTCCTGCCTGTCCGCTTACCTGGGCGGTGGCGTCGAAACCGGCGAACCGGCCACCGAGTTCTTCGCCCTGCAGGAAGTGGCCGTCGACGCCATGTGGGCGGTCTCGGCCGGTTCGGACGCCGCCCTCCGCGACGCGATCGAGGGGGCCGAGGTGCCCGAGGACGTGCAGCGCCAGCGCTGGGCCATGGCTCAGCTCGCACAGGCCTCGCTCACGGACGTGACGATCGCCGAAACCAGCGCGGCGGTCTTCTACGGCCTGGCCCATCCCATGTCGCTCGCCGCCCCCGCCCTCCTCGAGCGGGCCATCGCCGTGAACGTCCGGGAGTCCGCGAACTCCTGAGCCGCGCACGCCACGTCCACGACGGTGTCGACGGTGCCGCGGCCGGTGTGACCACGCTGCCGCAGCCGTCGTGGTCCCCGCTCACCGTTCCGGGTCCGCGCGCCGAGCGGGCAGGGCCTGCGCTGGGGGAGAGTGTGCGGATGGAGTTCTTCTGCTACCACCGTGACCGGCCCAATTCGTTGACGCTGCGTCAAGAGCTGCTGGAGCAGCACTGGTCGTACATGGACCAGTACGAGAAGGAGATGATCGCCCGAGGCCCGACCCTCACCGCAGGGGACGGCGAGCCCACCGGCAGTGTGCACATGGTCGACCTGCCGGACGCTGCCGCTGCCCGCGCGTTCGCCTTCGACGAGCCCGGCTACCAGTCGGGCGTGTACCGGGACGTGCTGCTGCGCCGGTGGCGCAACCTGCTGGGGCGCACCATGTGGGACTTCCCCGGTGGCCGTTCCGGCGGCAACCGGTACCTGGTGCTCGGCCTCGGCGCGGGCGGAGGAGCCGACCTCGTGGTGCCGCCCTTGCGGGACGACCTCATCGCGTTCGGGCCCCTGCTGTCCGACGACGGCAGCACGTGGCTCGGGACGGCGGCACTGGTCCGGGCGCCGGACGAGGATGCCGCACGCGCTGTCCTGACCCCCGACGCGTACGCCGGGATCGAGGTCCACAACTGGCAGTGCGGCGGCCGGTCGTGATGTGAGGCAGGCGGGGCGCCGGGCCGTCAGGCTGGGAGCGCGGAGCCTGCACGTGCCCCTCCAGTGTTCCGGTCAGGGGTCCGGATCGTCGAGGCGTGCGGTCAGCCGATCGGCGTGGGCGGCCGCTTCGTGGGCCCGGCGACGGGCGTCGCGGGCGGCCTTGTCGGCCTCCCGCAGCAGTCGCCGGGCCTGGCCCTGGCCGTCGCGGGCTGCCCGTACGGTCTGCTCGGCGTCCTTGACCCGCCCGAGCAGTTCGTCGAGGCGGGCCTGAGCCTCGTCGCGGTGCCGGTCCGCGGCGTGTAGGCCTTGCCGGGCGGCAACTGCCTCGCTTTCCCGGGCCGCGGCTTCCTGCTCCGCCCGGCGGGCGTGCTGTCCGGCCTGCTCGGCATCCTCGCGTCGGCGCTGTCGCTCGGCCTCGCGGCGGGCCCGCGCGGTGTCCTCGGCGGTCCGTGGCGGCTTCGGTGTGCGGTGCGTGCCCTGGGCGGTGGTGGCCTGGCCGGTGATGTCCACGGTCGCCGACAGTGGCTTGGTCAGGCGGCCCTCCGCGAACGCCGCGCCGGCGTCGGGGTCGGCGAGTGCGGCGTGCAGGGTCTCCTCCACTTCCTGCACGGCTTGGCCCGTGATGGGCTGTCCGGATTCCGCGGCCAGTTGTGCGGCTTGCCGGGACAGTGCCTGCACGAGCTCCCGCTGTTGCCGGTTGAGCCGGCGGAGCCGTCCTCCGTCCAGGCTGCGGTGGGCCTGCCGCAGTGCTTCGCCGAGCCGGAGGAGCGGCCCGATCTCGTCCCGGCGTTCGCGGGCCAGCAGATTGGCGGCCCAGGCCGAGGTGGTCGGCTTGCGCAGGGCCGCGATCCGGTCGGCGAGGGGCCGGTCGCCGGCCTTCTTGGCGGCCTGGGCGTGCGTGTTGCGGGCGGCGGTGAACTGCGCGGGCGGCAGCCGGTACAGCTCGTCGGCGACCGAGTCGAGGTCGGCGGGAGCGTCCTTGCCTGCCACGGTGCACCACCTGCCCGGCCGTCGGCCCCGCACGGGGCGCGCCGGGGACCGTTGCCGCCCATCGAACAACCGCCCCGGCCGCCCCGCAGCCGCACCGCGCCCAATCGGGTCGGGGACGCGGGTCTACCGGGTGCCGAGGGCCTCGCGGAGGTGCTCGCCGAACGCGGTGGGGTGGGTCGTCAGGCCGATGTGGCTGCCGGGGAAGTACCGGAGTTCCGTGCCGAGGTGCTCGGCCAGGGAGGCCGCCGCGCGGTGGGGGAGCTCGCCTCGCGAGTCCTGGCCGGCGGCGAGCACGATCCGGTCCGACAGCGCCTTGAGGCGGCCGGTGTCGGGGGCGTAGGACATGAAGGCGGGCACGATGCGGCCGACGAAGAGGGGCAGGTTGCCCATGGTCCGCTCGACCCGCGCCGCCGCTCGTGGCGGAAGCTCGATCGCGGGCTCCGGGTCGGTGGTGTTGTCGTCCTTCTTCATGCCCTCGGCGAACGCGGCCATCGCCGGCTTGAGGCCTTGGGCGCGGAAGGTGTCCTGCACGCGGTCGACGAGTGCGCGGTGCTCGGGGGCGTCGGGGAGGACGTCCACGACCGGCGGTTCGTGCGCCACGAGGCGTGCGACGCGTCCGGGGTGGGTGGTGAGCAGGTGGAGGGCGGTGATCGCGCCCGAGCTGGCGCCGAAGACGCGGGCGGGTTCGTGGGGCGAGAGCAGGTCGAGGAGGTGGAGCGCGTCGTCGGCGTGTTCGGCGACGTGCTGTTCTGCGTCGGGGTCGTCGAGGGTGCTGCGGGACATGCCACGCGGGTCGTAGGTCGCGACCGTGTACGCGGTGGCCAGGTCGTCGGCGATGTCGTCGAAGGTCGCGGCCCCGCCGGTTCCGCCCGGGATCAGGAGCAGGAGGGGGCCCCGGCCGCGTACTTCGTAGTGCAGGGTCGCGCCGTTCACGCGCAGGCTGCCGGTGGAGGGGGCGCTCGTCATGGGGCTGCTTCTCCTTCTCGGGATGCGGGCCAGTGCTCCAGGAGGTGGTGCAGGGCGTCGAGGGCGCGTAGCCAGGACTGCTGCGGTGAGCGCCGGTGGGCGAATCCGCCGGCGGCCTCCAGGGCGACGAACCCGTGGAAGGTGCTGCGCAGCAGGCGTACCGCGTCGGTGAGGTCGGGCTCGGCGAGTCCGTAGGCGCGGAGCATGCCATAGGTCAGCTCGACGGCGCGCCGTGGTCCGGGGGCTTTGGCGGCCAGTTCGGGGTCGATCTGCAGGGGGGTCTGCGTCGCGGTGTAGCGGCCGGGGTGCTGGTGGGCGTACTCGCGCCAGGCGTTGGCGAACGCGATGAGCGCGTCCTTGCCGGCCCGGCCCGCGGTGGCCTCGGCGATGCGGATGGTCTTCTCGTCGGCGGCCAGGAGCGCGATCCGTCCGCGCAGGTCCTCAAGGTTGCGGACGTGCGTGTAGAGGCTGGCGTCCCTGACGCCGAGCCGCCGGGCGACCTGGGACATGGTCACCTGGTCGAGGCCGACCTCGTCCGCCAGCTCGGCGCCCGCGACCGTCACCCGTTCCGCCGTCAGTCCGGCTCGCACCATGGACCCTCCCACTGATTCCTAGGATCCCTCATTGTAGCCTAGGGGTCCTAGGGTGCGCGAAGGGGTATCGGCGCAGGGGCGGTTGAGGAGCGGGTGGGGTGTGCCGTGGCCGACGGTGGCGGCGCGGTGGCCTGGCGCACTCATCGCCGTCCGAGCAGCTTCCCGGCGCGGCGGCACGCGTTCTCCACCCCGAGGTGGTGCGGGCGGGGTCCTTGCGCAGTGCCCTTCAGACCGGGAGGACGGTGTGGACCACGGGCCGACGGTCGGGTCGACGCCCTCACCGGGCCGGCGTCGTGTCGCGGCACAGGTGGCGGACGCGGCGATGGCCATGGCGTTGGTCGTCGACGGCCCACCCGGCGACATCGGTCCCTGACGCATGCGGCGTCCCGGGTGGGCGACTTTGCAGGCCCCCGGGAGGCGGTGCCACCGGCGATGTCAGCCGTTGTCCCGTTCGGTCGTGGTGAGGTCCTCGGCGAGGCGCCAGCCGTCCCCTGCGGGCTCGAACACGAAGAGGTGGGAGCTCACCCAGGGGACATCGGCCCTGTGGGTCTTGCCGAACCGGTCGGTGGCGTACGGCCTCGTGGACTCGTCGACCCACACCTTGGCCCGGTCGCCGTCCATCTCGACCTGCTGGATGTGGGCGGTGGAGACGGCTCCGTCCCACATCACGTCCGCTTGCGGTTCGTCCCTCCGCCAATACGCGGTGGGGAGGTCGGCGTCGTGCTGGAAGACCTTTTGGGCCGCTCGCTCAAGCGACGCCCGCTCCGCCGCTTCGACGTGGCGGTGCACCACCAGTGTGGCCGGCACGGCGGCGACGAGTGCTGCCGCCGCTCCCAGGACCAGTGCGTGCTTCTTGTCCATGGTGCCCCCACCCCGAGCTGCGTGATCTTGCGGGAGCGTAACCGGTCGTCGCAGGTCAGCGACAGTCGGCCGGTGCCGCTACCTCGTTCACGTGGTGACCTTGGCGATGAACGCGGCGAGGTTCGCGACGGTCCGCTGGATCTTCTCCTCCAGGGTGAGCGTCTCGTGGAGCCGCGCGCCGACGCCCGCGTCCTTCATGCCCCGCACGTACAGCGGGCAGGCGAGGTCACGGCACATGTAGGCGCCCACGGTGTTGCCCTGCTGCCCGGCCTTGCCGGCTTTCGCTGCGACCATGAGTGAGACGCCCCCGGAGTGGGTGGTCAGGCACATCGAGCACATGCCGAGCCGCGCCTGCCAGGAGGCCGGACCCGAGGTGCGCAGGGCGAGGGCCACCGTGCGGCCGTCCAGCTCGGTGGCGAGGTAGGAGCGGTCGGGGGCCTGCGGGTCCCGCCAGCCGAGGAAGTCCAGGTCGTCCCAGGGCTGCTCGGCCAGGTCACGGGGGACGAAGAGGCGCTTGGCCTCGCCCTTGGTGCAGTTCACGAACGCGCTACGGATCTCTTGCTCGGTCAACGGCTTCATGGGCGGCAGGCTAGTTTGCCTAAAGTGATTAGGCAAGTTCTTAATTAACATCGCTGGATGGTAAGAAGGCTTTGGTTCCCGCGCCCCCGCCGCCGGGAAGGCGGCGGGGCCGCCGGAGGGGTCAGTTCGGGCGGGTGGCGGAGATTCCGCCGTCCACGTAGAGCGTGATGCCGTGGACCATGGCCGCATCGTCGCTGGCGACGTACAGGACGCCCTTGGCGATGTCGTCGGGCCTGATCACCACGCCTGCCGGGGTGGCGGCGGTCATCGCCTCGAGCTCCGCACGGGCCGCCTCGTTGCCCGGCGTGAGGGTCGCCCCGGGCGCGACGGCGTTCACCCGCACGCCGCGCGGGCCGTACTCCGCGGCCCAGCTCCGGGTGAGCTGCTCGTCCGCTGCCTTGGTCGCGGTGTACATCGCCGCGTAGGGGCTGCCGACGCGGGCCATCCAGGAGCCGATGGTGACGATGACGCCGTTGCCCCGCTCGGCCATGGCCGGCGCCATCGCGGCGACCAGGACGTGGGGAGCGCGGACGTTGACCGCGAGCATGGCGTCCAGGTCGGCGTCCGGCAGGTCCTCGGTCGCCGTCGCCGGGTAGATGCCCGCGCTGTTGACCAGGATGTCGACGCGTCCGCCGAGCACCTCGGTGGCCTCCGCCGCGAAGGCCCGCAGCTGCTCGTAGCTGCCCGCCAGGTCCGCCGCGACGAAGCCGGCCCGGCCGCCGGCCTGCCGGATGTCCTCGACGACGCCCTCGCCGCGGGATCCCTGCCGGCCGCTGACGACGACGTGGGCGCCCTCGCCGGCGAGCGTGCGGGCGATCGCCGCACCGATGCCGCTGGTTGAGCCGGTGATCACGGCGGTGCGGCCGGCGAGGCGGGAGCCGGGGGTGGCGGGTGTGCTGTCTGTGATGTGAAGAGAAGTGGTCATGGGTCCCTGTCTACGGCGGCCCGCCGGCATCGGGCCAGGTCAGGACGTACCTGGGCATGGCAGCACCACCCAGGGCGACGGCGTGCCGCCTACCCTGGAGCCATGCCACGCGACCGCGCCGCGCTCGGGGCGTTCCTCCGCTCCCGCCGGGACCGCATCACCCCTTCCCAGGCGGGCATCGAAGCGTTCCCCGGGGCCCGGCGGGTGCCGGGGCTGCGGCGCGAGGAGCTGGCCGTGCTCGCCGGCCTCAGCCCGGACTACTACAGCCGGCTCGAACAGGGACGCCAGGCCAACATCTCCGACGAGGTGCTCGACGCGCTGGCCCGGGCGCTGCGCCTGGACGAGGTCGAGCACGCGCATCTGCGCGACCTCGCCGCACCCACCGTGCGGCGGCGGGCCGCGACCCCGCAGTCGGTGCAGCGCCCCGATCCCGGGCTGCTGCGGCTGATGCGCACGCTCGACCACGTCCCGGTCCTGCTGCTCGGCCACCGCGGCGAGGTACTGGCCCGCAACGCCCTGCTCGTGGAGGTGCTGGGCCGTCCGCTGGAGCCGGGGACGTCGTTCGTCCGCTACATGTTCCAGGACCCGGTCGCCCGCGAACGGATCGTGAACTGGCAGGACTTCGCCTCGGCCACCGTCGCCACGATGCGCCGGGAGACCGCCCGCCGCCCGCACGACAACCGCCTCACCGCGCTGGTCGACGAGTTGCGCACCACCGACGCCGACGTCGCCCGCTGGTGGGACGACCACGCCGTCCGCGACTACGCGTCGGTGACCAAGCGCGTCCAGCACCCCACGGCGGGCCCGATGTCCTTCGACATCGAGATCGTCCGCGCGCCCCACGAGCCCGACCAGCGCCTCGTCGTCTACACCGCAGAACCCGACTCCTCCACCGCCCGCGTCCTGCCCCTCCTGGCCAGTTGGAACGCCGCGCCGCATCTCTGACCGGGCCGCCTCGCCCCGGAAGCAGGACCACCCCGTCGACCTCGCCGACCGGCCCGAGGCAGGCCCAAGGGGCCTGGGGGCGCTCAAGGAGTTCGTGCCGGTCAGGTGGCCGACCGGGTGGCGGTGAGCGCGGCGACCTCCATCGCCTGACGGCGCGCCCGCGCGTGCGCATCCTTCAGTGAGGCGCGGTGCTCCGGGAGCAGGTGCGCGAGCGACGGCACCGTGGGCGCATACGTCAGTTCGGGCGTGATGGGGCGGACGTCCAGGGCCATCAGCCGCGGATCGCCGAGGATGGTCTCCAGCGCGGGGATCAGGAAGTCCTTCCCGTGCTGGGGCGCACCGGGACCGTAGCCGCCGCCCCGGGCGGAGACGACGACGGCGGGGCGGCCGGCGGTGGGAGCGGAACCGGGCAGCCCGATCGTCCTGCCGACGATCATGATGTGGTCCAGCCACGCCTTGAAGACCGACGGCATCGCGTAGTTGTAGAGCGGTACGGCGAAGAGGTAGGCGTCGGCGCCCAGGAACTCCTCGACCAGTTCGTCCTGGAGCAGGGCGGCGGCCTTCTGCTCGGGGGTGTGCTCGTCGGCGGGGGTCGTACGGGCCAGGATGCCGGCCGCGTCCAGGTGGCCGACGGGGTCGAGCGCGAGGTCGCGGTGGACGACGTCGCCGGCCCAGGCGGCGGTGAAGGAATCGGCGACCCGGCGGGAGACGGAGGCGTCGCCGGAGGCCGAGGCGTCGATGCGCAGCAGGTAGGACATGGTGGTGACTCTCTCGCTGTGGTGCGGGTGTGCGGGTGTGGTGGTGGTCCGTCGGCCGGGTTCCGGCGCGCGGGTGTGGGCGGGCCCCGGTGAGGTCGTGTCGTCTGAGGCAGTGTCGTCAGGGAGCGGGGGGCCGGGGGACCGCACAGCCGTCGGGGCCGCAGGCGGCCGCGCCCGCTGCGCCGAGGATCCGCAGCGGCCGGGGCTCGGGGTGCGCCGCCTCCCAGGCCCTGGTCATCGCGGCCAGGAGTTCGTCGACGCCGACGGCGCCGGGGATCGCGTACGTGCCGTCGAGGATCATGAACGGCGTCCCGCGTGCCCCCAGGCGCTCGGCCTCGCGTTGGTCGGCGTCCACCCGGGCCCGGTAGCGCCGGTCGCGCAGCGCCTCCGCGGCCTCCGCGCGGTCGAGGCCGGCCTCGGTGGCGAAGTCGAGGACCTGCTCGCGGGTCCACAGCTCGCGCGCCTGCCCGAAGTGGGCTCGGAACATCGCCGTCCACACCTCGCCGCCGCGCCCCTGGTCGGTGGCGAGGGCGAGGAGTTCGTGCGCGTAGTCGGTCGGCCCCAGCGTCCGCTCCAGCGCGTGGTAGGGGTCCAGCCCCTCGTCCCGGGCGGCGCGCTCGATCGGCGCGAAGATCTGCTCGCCCCTGGACACGGAGATCCCGTGCTTCTCCAGGAGCCGCCGTTGCGTGATGCCCTCACGGGGCAGGTCGGGGTGGAGCTGGAACGAGCGGTGGACGATCCGTACCTCTCCGGCGTGCTCGAAACGCTCCAGCGCCAGCCGCAGCCGGTTGTCCGCCAGTCCGCAGTACGGGCAGACGATGTCGGACCAGAAGTCGATCTGCATGGTGGGCCCCTCTCGAAACTCACTTTCTGTTCGTAGCCTCACTCTGCATTAGTGTGAGAAGCGATACAAAAGGCACATTGATGTGCGTGGTCGTGGGAGAGGTGGCGGACGTGGGCACCGGCGGCGAGATGCGGCAGGGACGCACCAACGTGCGGGCGAGCGTGCGGCGCGTCCCCGGCCCGTGCGCGCACTGGGGCGACGGGGACGCGGACCTCATCCGCGAGATCCTCGACCTGGTCGGCGACAAGTGGAGCGTGCTGATCATCGGCACCCTCTCCGACGGACCCGTGCGCTACTCCGACCTCGCGCACGCCATCCCCGGCATCTCCCAGCGGATGCTCACCCTCACCCTCAAGCAGCTCCAGCGCAGCGGCCTGGTCGACCGGACCGCGTACGCCGAGGTGCCGCCGCGCGTCGAGTACTC
The DNA here is from genome assembly GCF_033792805.1 of Streptomyces sp. PA03-1a. Lineage (NCBI taxonomy): Bacteria > Bacillati > Actinomycetota > Actinomycetes > Kitasatosporales > Streptomycetaceae > Streptomyces > Streptomyces sp. PA03-1a. The sequence goes on along the minus strand of NZ_JARAVO010000079.1, from coordinate 24,040 downwards.
CCTGACCGGGCTCGGCACCTCCCTGCTGTCCACCGTGCTGGAGCTGGCGGCCTGGTCGGCCGAGCGGCACGCGGAGATCCGCCGCCACCAGCAGACATACGACGAGCGGACCGGGTAGGACCTGACCGGCCGATCATGTCCGGAGCCGGATGGCGAGGGCCGCCGGCGCGGGTGCGATGCTTGGCGCCATCGGGGAGGGCGGCTGCCCCGCCCCTGACCACCACATACATCCGTTCGGGAGGGGCCCCGTGACCGGAGCAACGGCGATCGTCAACGCGAGGGTCTTCGACGGCACCCGGCTGCGGGACTGGACGTCGGTCCGGTTCGCCGACGGCATCATCACCGACTGCGCCACCGGTCCCACCGCCCAGGACGGCGACGAGGTGATCGACGCGGAGGGCGGCACCCTCCTGCCGGGGCTGATCGACTCGCACATCCACCTGGTGCCCGGCGCGCTGGCGCAGGGGCTCACCTTCGGTGTGACCACCGCACTGGACATGTTCAGCCAGGCCGACGTGATGGCCGTGGCCAAGCAACAGGCCGCCGCTCGGCCGGACGTGGCCGACGTGCGTTCCGCGGGGATCGGTGCCACTGCTCCCGGCGGGCATCCCTCCGCGATGTACGCCCCGTTCCCGACCTTGACCGGCCCGGAGCAGGCCGAGCAGTTCGTCGCGGACCGCGTCGCCGAAGGCTCGGACCACGTGAAGGTCTTCGGCCCCTCGGGCACCGCGGGTCCGCGGACGATGCCGTCTTTGGACCTGGCCACGATCACCGCGGTGACCGAGGCAGCGCATCGTCGCGGACTCGTGGTCGTCGCGCACATCCACTCCGTGGCCGGGATGGGCGAGGTCATGTCCGCGGGCATCGACGTCATCGCGCACGTGCCCGTGGACGGCGAACTGGACAGAGCGCTGGCCGAGCGGATCGCCGAGGCCGGAATCGCGGTCGGCCCGACGCTGGCAACCATCGAGAACGTCCTGGGCGAACCAGGCGGGGCCGCTGTGGCCGGCGACCCCCGACTTGCCGCGGCACTCGGGGACGCGCAGGCGCGGCGGCTGACCTCTGGCGCGTCTGGGCGGCACGGGCGGGCGATGCCGCCCTATTCCCGTGCCGAGGAGAACGTCGGCCGCCTGGTCGACGCGGGCGTCACGGTCCTGGCCGGCACCGACGCCCCGAACCCGGGAACCGTGTTCGGGGCAAGTCTGCACCGGGAACTGGAGCTGCTCGGCCGCTGCGGCATGACGCCCGCTCAGGCGCTGGACGCCGCGACCGCCGCTCCGGCACGAGTGTTCAGCCTCGCCGACCGCGGGCAGGTCGCACCCGGTCGGCGCGCGGACCTCGTGCTCGTGTCCGGCGACCCGTTGACCGACGTCACCGCGACCCGGGCCATCGAACGGATCTGGCGGGCAGGCGTCCTGTGTGACCGACGTGCGTTCGTCGCCGACGCGGCCGAGACGGAAGAGCTCGACGCCTTCGACGCCCGGGTCGCCAAGGTCGTGGCGGCCGTCCGCGATCGCCGGTACGGCTTCGATCCGAACAGGGCCGGCTGACCCGTCACGAGCATCTGCGACCGCCCGCACCGCGGCGGCCCGGGGTAGGGTGCACGGTCGTGGAACGGATCTTGGTGGTGGGCGCCACGGGCGCGGGCAAGTCCACGCTCGCCCGTGCGGTGGGCGGTCGACTGGGCCTGACGTACCACGAGATGGACGCGCTGTACTTCAACGGTCCCGACTGGGCGGTGAACGGCGCGTTCGCCGAGGACGTGGCGGGGTTCGCCGCCGGGCCCCGCTGGGTGGTCGACTCCCTCGGCTATCCGGACGTTCGTGACCTGCTGTGGGGGCGGGCCGACACCGTGGTGTGGCTGGACTACCCCAGGCGCGTCATCATGCCGCGCGTCCTGCGCCGCTCCGTGCGGCGCACCGTCACGCGCGAGGCGATCTTCGGGGGCAACAGGGAAACCCTGACCGGCTGGCTGAGCCGGGAGCATCCTGCCTGGTGGTCCTGGTCCCAGCACGCGGGCCGTCGCCTCGAGATCGAGCGCCGCGCCGGCGATCCCCGCTTCGCGCCGCTGGACGTCCTCCGCTTCGGCCACCCCGACGAGACCGCGGCCTGGCTGGCATCCCTCTGAGCCCGGTCAGGACCGCGGCGCGCGCGGCCTCCCCCGGAACGCTTACTTTATTGAGCAATCCAGAATCATGCTAGGCTTTCCGGCATGGGACGGATCAGGGAGTTCGACGTCGACCAAGCGGTCGACCGCGCGATGGACCTGTTCTGGCGTCGCGGCTACGCCGAGACCGCCCTGCAGGACCTCCTCGACGAGCTGTCGATCGGAAGCGGCAGCTTCTACGCGGCTTTCGGCTCGAAGGAGCAGCTCTACCTCCGCGCCCTCGAGCGTTACTCCGCCCTCCAGGCGGACGACCTCGTGAAGATCCTCGAGCACGCGACCGAGATCCGGTCGGCGGTGCGACAGGTCCTCGTCGCCATGATCGAGGCGGATCTGACCGATCCGTCGCGGGGGTGCCTCGTCGTCAACACCGCCACCGAGTGCGGCGGCAGGCCCCCGGCTGCCGAACGTGTCGTCGCGGCGATGCGGCAGGTCGAGTCGTCCTTGGCGGGAGCCCTGGAGCGGGCCAGGTCGCGGGGTGAGCTGGCGCCGGACAAGAACCCGGTCGAGCTGGCCCGCTTCCTGACCACCTTCGTCCAGGGCCTGCGGGTCGTCGGCCGGGCGCGTCTCGGGCGGTCCTTCGTCGAGGACGCCCTCGCGGTGGCGATGCGCGCCCTGGGCTGACCGCGGTCGGGCTCCGACGCACACCGTGTGGGCCCGGCTTCCGCTTGCCATAATTCTGTATTGATCAATCCACAAAGGATTCCTCATGGAACTGCACCTCAAGAACAAGGTCGCCGTCGTCACCGGAGCCAGCAAGGGCATCGGCCTGGCCGTCGTCGAGGCGATGGCCCGCGAAGGCGTCCGCGTCGTCGCCGGCAGCCGCAACTCGACGCCCGAACTCGACGCGCTGGCGACCACCTACGACGTCACGATCGTGCCCGTCGACCTGGCGGCACCGGAGGGGGCGCAGACCCTGGTCCGCCGCGCGGTGGAGCGCCACCAGCGGATCGACATCCTGGTCAACAACGTCGGCGCCGCCGAACCGCGCAGCGGGTTCCTCGAGGTCACCGACGCCGAATGGCAGCGGATCTTCGACCTGACCTTCTTCAGCGCCGTCCGCGCCAGCCGTGCCGCGCTCCCGCACCTGGCCGAGGCCGACGGTGCGGCGATCGTCAACATCAGCTCCATCAACGCCCGCACGCCCTTCCCGATGGTCGTGGACTACTCGGCCGCCAAGGCCGCGCTGACCAACCTGAGCAAGTCGCTGTCCGAGGAGTTCGCGCCGAAGGGCGTCCGCGTCAACGCGATCTCCCCCGGCCCGGTGCGCACGCCGTTCTGGACGGCCCCGGGCGCTTTCGCCGACGCCACCGCCGCGGCCGCCGGCACCACGGCGCAGGAGGCCCTGGACGTCGTGGTGCCCCAGAGCATGGGCATCACCTCGGGCCGGATCACCGAGCCGCAGGAGGTCGCCGACCTCACCGTCTTCCTGGCCTCGCCGGTGGCGGGCAACATCAACGGGGCCGAGGTGCTCATCGACGGCGGCCAGATCAAGACGCTCTGAACGCGGGGCGCGGCCCGTCCTGCCCCGGGCGGCGGTGCGAGACCGCGCCCAGCGACCAACCTGAGAATCCGTTGTCGAGTGAGTGGAGATACATGTGACCGTCGACGAATCGATCACCCCCGAGCCGATCCTGCAGCTGGGTCTGGGATTCATGGCCTCGAAGACACTGCTGAGCGCGGTGGAGCTGGAGATTTTCACCGTCCTGGCCCGGGGCGGTCGCGATCGCGCGTCCCTCGCCGCCGAAGTGGGCCTCCACTCCAGGTCCTCCGCGGACTTCCTCGACGCCCTCGTGTCGCTGGGCCTGCTGGACCGTGACGACGACGGCGTCTACCGCAACAGCGCCGCGTCCGAGGTCTTCCTGGACCAGGCCAAGCCCTCCTACGTCGGCGGCATCCTGGAGATGGCCAACACCCGCCTCTTCGGCTTCTGGGACAACCTCACCGATGCCCTGCGAACCGGCACCCAGCAGAACGAAGTCACGCACACCGGAGCCCCCTTCTTCGCCACGCTGAGCCAGGACCCTGTCGCGTGGCGCAACTTCCTCAACGGCATGAACGGTGTCAGCACACCCCTCGCGGGGGCACTCGCCGCCGACTTCGACTGGACCGGCCACCGGCACGTGGTCGACCTCGGCGGCGCTCTGGGGGCCGTACCCGCGGCAGTGCTGCGATCCCACCCCGAGATGACCGGAACGGTCTTCGAACTTCCCCCGGTACGCCCGGTATTCGACGAATTCGCCGCCGCTCACGGCCTGACCGACCGCCTGTCCTTCCACAGCGGCGACTTCTTCTCCGACCCCCTTCCCCCGGCCGACGTCTACGTCATGGGGCAGATCCTCCACGACTGGAATGCCGAGCAGCGGCAGTTCCTGCTCCGCAAGGCCCATGACGCCCTGCCCGTCGGCGGCACGCTCATCGTCTACGACGCCATGATCGACGACGACCGACGGCACAATACCTACGGCTTCATGGTGTCGCTGAACATGCTCATCGACACGGAAGGCGGCTCCGAGTACACCGTCGCCGATGCGACCCGCTGGCTGGCGGCGGCAGGCTTCTCCACGACGGAGGCCCGTCCTCTCATCGGCGGTTACACGGCCGTCTACGCCACCAGGTAGCCGGTCGGCGATCGTCAGCTCACCGGCGCACTCCAGCCGTCGCCGGTGGCGATGTGCAAGGCCCCCCGGTGCAGGCCGAGGTCGGCGGCGGCCCTCGGCACCTCGAGGACGCCGTCGGACCCTCGGCCGCCGTGGGGCGGCGCGGCCCGTGGGCGGCCATGAACCGCAGTGGGTGGGCGCAGATCAGACCGTGAGAGCCCGGTACTCACTCCAGGCGGCCTCGCCGGCCGCCCGGTTGTCGTGCGGGCTGGGATCCCTCAGCTCTTCAGGGTCCTCCGCCACTCCACTTCCTCGACGGAGACCGGCGCCTGGATCTTGTACACGTCGCCGACCCGCAGATTGTCGGGCGTGCTGTACGTGCCGTAGGTACCGATGACCGAGACGGCCACATGGGAACCGGGTTGCCAGAAAGTACGGAAGTACGGGGCGGTCGGAGGGATTTCGGGAATCTCCAGCAAGGGCACGCCACGTCGGTCCAGCAGGCGTCGGAGCTTGTCGAAGCGGAGCCTGGGAGTGAACCTGCCGTATCTGGCGCGCATTTCGGCGTTGACGAGCGTGCGATCGCGGAACGCCAGCCGGTGCACCTGCAGGCTGAAGTGGTGCCCCGACCAGGGGTGGTCGGCCGCACCGCGGTTCCAGTAGAACTCGACGAGACCGTAGTCACGGCAGATGCTGAGGGAGCGGAAGGCGTTCTCGGCGAAGTCCGGGCCGAGGACCTCGGTCACGCGGTCGGGGGAATCCGCGGGTCCCACGCCGAGCACGGTGCCGGTGGTGATGACGTCCATGTAGAACGCCAGGGAGTACGGCGTCACAGGCTGATCCCCGATGTGGTGTGTCCGGCGCGACGTGGGGAGACCCTACTCCACCACGGCCGCCCCACGACCGGGGGCCGGAAGTGACGAACGGGTCCTCGCCGCGATGGAGCGGCGGGGACCCGCGGATGGCGATGAGACCTCGACAGGTCAGCGGGTGGCACCCCCGGCCTGGGGAAGACGCATTGCGTGTGGGGTGGCGTCCGCGCTGTCAGCTGCGGGAGCCACCGTCAGTCACCGTAGTCGCCGCCGTCGTCACCGTAGTCGCCCCCGCCGTCGCCCCCGCCGTCATCGCCGCCGCCGTCGTCGGCGACCACGGAGACCGTGCTCTGAGGGTGGTCGGCCGCGACGGCGGCCGACGTCGAGCCTGCCGCTCCGGTCAGTGCGGCGGCGGCAGCCACGGTGGCGATCAGTGTCTTGCGCCTCATGATGGCGTGTCCTTCCGTGCATGTCGGTAGGTGCCGCGGTCGCCCGGCGCGAGAGCAACGCTGAGGTACTGAAGAGACCATCAATACCGCCCGGAACGAGCCGGCACGCCGGCCCCCGGCCTACGAGGGCCTCCGAGCTCCCGTGGATGGATCGGCCACCGGCCCATCCAGGGCAGCGGCCTGCAGCCACAGCCCCGTCCCGAGGGCCCATTCGGCACGTGCGGAAACGGGGCCTACTTCCAGGGTGCGCCCATGTCGGCCGAGATTCATCCCGGCACCGGTCTCCGGGCCGGAGCACCGGCTCCCGCTTGCGCACACCGTCAGGCACCACGGCGGGAGTTGAGGCGGGCGGCCTGGCGCGTGAGATGGTCGCGCTCGGCGAGGTTGGGTGCCTTGCGGGCCGCCTCGGCGTACAGCCGTGCCGCCGTCGTCAGGTCGCCGTCGCGCTCGTGGAGGTAGGCCGCCACCGCGGTGTAGCGGGGGAGTGAGTCGTCCAGCGCCGCGAGCGCCGCCAGCCCGGCGCGCGGTCCGTCGGCCTCGCCGACGGCGACCGCGCGGTTGAGCCGGACGACCGGGCTGTCGGTCAGGAGCGTCAGCTCGTCGTACCACTCGACGATCTGCACCCAGTCGGTCTCCTCGGCGGCGGGTGCGTCGGCGTGCAGTGCCGCGATGGCGGCCTGCGCCTGGAACTCGCCGAGCCGGTCGCGGGCGAGTGCCGCCTGCAGGATCCCGACGCCCTCGGCGATGGCCCCGGTGTCCCACCGGCCGCGGTCCTGTGCGGCGAGCGGGACGAGGCTGCCGTCGGGCGCGGTCCTGGCGGCCCGCCGGGCGTGGTGGAGCAGCATGAGCGCGAGCAGCCCCGCCACCTCGGGGTGGTCGATCGCTGCCGCGAGCTGCCGGGTGAGGCGGATGGCCTCGGCGGCGAGGTCGACGTCGCCGGAATAGCCCTCGTTGAAGACCAGGTAGAGGACGCGCAGCACGGTGGCGACGTCGCCGGGCTGGTCGAACCGCACGCTGGAGACGGTGCGTTTGGCCCGGCTGATGCGCTGCGCCATGGTCGCCTCGGGCACCAGGTACGCCTGGGCGATCTGCCGGGTCGTCAGCCCGCCCACGGCGCGCAGCGTGAGCGCGACCGCGGACGAGGGCGTCAGTGACGGGTGGGCGCACAGGAAGTACAGCTGGAGCGTGTCGTCGGCCGCGGGCGTGGGCCCGGGGTCCGGTTCCCGGTCGACGAGGTCCTCACGGCGGCGGCGGGCGGTGTCCGCCCGCGTCGCGTCCAGGAACCGGCGCCAGGCCACGGTGACCAGCCAGCCCTTGGGGTCCCTGGGCGGGTCGGCCGGCCAGACGCGGACGGCCTCGACCAGCGCGTCCTGGACGGCGTCCTCGGCCGCCGCGAAGTCGGCTCCGCGGCGGACGAGGACGGCGAGGACGCCCGGCGTGAGGCTGCGGAGCCGGGCCTCGTCGATGGGGGTGGTCATTCGGTGATGGTGGGCGGGGCGGCGAGGAAGGGGCGGAGTTCGAGCCATTCGTGGATGGGCCTGCCGCCGGCGCCGGGTGCGGCGGAGAGTTCTCCGGCGAGTTCGAGGGCGCGGTCGTAGGTGTCGACGTCGATGATCATCCAGCCGGCGATGAGGTCCTTGGTCTCGGCGAAGGGGCCGTCGGTGACGGGCGGGCGGCCTTCGCCGTCGTAGCGGACCCAGGTGCCTTCGGGGGCGAGGGCCTGGCCGTCGACGAACTCGCCGGTCTTCTCCAGGCGGGCGGCGAAGTCCTGCATGTACTGGACGTGGTCGGAGATCTCCTGGGGCGTCCACTGGTCCATGCACACGTCGTTCACTGCGGCCGGTGCGCCGCGGTAGTGCTTGAGGAGCAGGTACTTGGCCATCGTGGTTCTCCCTGGTGCCGGTGCGACCCATTGTGGCCGCCTTCACCCCGGGGACGGAGCCGGCCACGGGTTCTCGACATCACCGCCCGAGATTTCTCCGACGCCCGTCGACAGGCCTCGTGGTGCCCGGCCGACGACCGTGGCGTGTGCACCGGTCACAGGACGAAATGCCGGCGCAGCCGCTCGTGCGCGGCCCGCTCGGCGTCGGTGAACCTGGCACGTCCGGCCTCGGTCAGGGTCACTTCGATCGTTCTGCGATCTCTGGGGCCACGACTGCGTTCGACGAGCCCTTCCGCCTCCAGGCCCGTGAGGAGGGAGGCGATCCGGGTCCGCGTCTCGCGCAGGAGCGCCGTCAGCCGGGTCAGGGGTACGGGCCGGCCCTCGGCTTCCGCGAGGGCACCGAGGATGAGGTAGTCGTGGAGCGACAGGCCGTGCGTCGCCCGCAGTTCGCCGTGCAGGAGACCCAGGCTCCACAGGATGGGTGGAGGCTGCAGTGTGGCGGTGGCCGGATGGCGGTCGGTCATGCTTCATCCCCGGGGTGGGTTCACCGGCCGCGAGCTCGCGGCCCTACGGGCATAACCGGGCTTCCCCACGCAGCTGATGGCGGAACGGGGGACAAGAAGCCCTCGGATCAGGACACCGCGTCGTCTGTGCGCGCTCCGTGACGCGGCGACGGGCGGCCCGCGGCCGGCCGCCCGTCCGATGTCCTGATGTGAGGCCGCCGTGGCACGCGGGACCGTCCGTTCCCGTGCCCTCCCGGATCTACCGTCGTCAAGGCGGTGGGGCCGCACAGGTCGGTCCGAGCGGCGGGTGCGTCCGCCGACGGCACAGCGGCATCGATGAGGAGCAGCGGCATGAGCCTGCTGGCAGGGATCAACCGGCCCGCGGACCTGAGGGGCCTGAGCCATCCGGAACTGGTAGGGCTCGCCGGGGAGATCCGCGAGTTCCTGATCCGGCACGTCGCGGCCACGGGCGGCCATCTGGGGCCCAACCTCGGCGTGGTGGAGCTGACGCTGGCACTGCACCGGGTCTTCGAATCGCCGCGTGACCGGCTGCTGTGGGACGTCGGGCACCAGGCGTACGTCCACAAGATCGTGACGGGACGGGCCGGTGAGTTCACCGGCCTGCGGCAGCGCGGCGGCCTGTCGGGGTACCCCAGCCGGGAGGAGTCCGCGCACGACCACATCGAGCACTCCCACGCTTCGGCGGCGCTGTCGTACGCCGACGGCATGGCCAAGGCCGGACAGCTCGCGGGGGAGGCGGACCGGCACATCGTCGCCGTCGTCGGCGACGGGGCGCTCACCGGGGGGCTGGCCTGGGAGGCCCTGAACAACATCGCGGAGGCTCCCGACCGGCCCGTGGTGATCGTCGTCAACGACAACGGCCGTTCGTACGCACCGACCGTCGGCGGACTCGCGCGGCACCTGACGGCCCTGCGCACCCACGCCGGCTACGAGCGTCTGGCGGGCTGGGGCAAACAGGCCCTCGGCGGTGCCGGAACGCCGGGGCGGGCGCTGCACCGCACCTTGCATGCCGCCAAGGAGGGCATCAAGGAGGGGCTGAGGGCGGGCCTGGTGGAGGGCTCCGCCGACGCCGTGACGCCGCACTCGCTCTTCGGCGCGCTGGGACTGCACTACCTCGGGCCGGTCGACGGCCACGACATCCCCGCCCTGGAAGCAGCCCTGGAGCGGGCCAAGGCCCATGGCGCGCCCGTCGTCGTCCACTGCATCACGCGCAAAGGGCTCGGATACGCGCCCGCCGAGGAGGACGAGGAGGACCATCTGCACGGCATCGGCGCCATCGACCCGCGGACGGGGCGTCCTCTGCGGCCCGCCGTTGCGACCTGGTCGGCGGTGTTCGGCCGGGAACTGGTGGAGCTGGCGGACGCGCACCCGGACGTCGTGGCGATCACCGCGGCCATGCCCGGCTCGGTCGGTCTGAACGACTTCGCCGCACGCCATCCGGCACGGTTCTTCGACGTCGGGATCGCCGAGCAGCACGCGGTCGCCTCGGCCGCCGGGATGGCCATGGCGGGACTGCACCCGGTGATCGCCCTGTACGGCACCTTCCTGAACCGCGCACTCGACCAGGTGCTGATGGACCTCGCGCTGCACCGTCTCGGTGCGACCCTCGTACTCGACCGGTCCGGGGTCACCGGGGACGACGGACCCAGCCACAACGGGCTGTGGGACCTGGCGATGCTTCAGGCCGTCCCCGGCCTGCGGATCGCGGCTCCCCGTGACGCGCACACGCTGCGGCAGCAGTTGCGGCAGGCCGTCGTGATCACCGACGCGCCGACGGTCCTGCGGTACCCGCGGGGCGCGGTCGGCCCGGCGATCCCGGCGGCCGGTCGCGCCGGTGCGGTCGACGTCCTGCGTGAGGGCCCCGGCACCGGCGGCGTCCTGCTGATCGCCGTCGGGACGATGGCCCCGGTCGCCCTCGAAGCGGCGGAGCTCTGCGCCGAGCACGGCGTGGAGGTCACCGTGGTGGACCCGCTGTGGGTCAAGCCGCTGCCCGGAGAACTGCCCGTCCTCGCCGCCGACCGCGCCCTGGTCGTCACGGTCGAGGACGGCCTGCGTACCGGGGGAGTGGGCACCGCGGTGGGCCAGGCCCTGCAGGAGGCCGGCATCCGCACCCCGGTGCGTGCCCTGGGCGTGGCCGACGGGTTTCCCCGGCAGGCCACCCGTGCCGAGATCCTCGCGGAAGCGGGCCTGACCGCTCAGGCCGTCGCGGAGAGCGTCATGGAGGCCCTGGTGGGCGTCGCCGTCCCCGCCGTGCCCGGCGGCCCCCGGACCGCCTAGGTGCCCGAAAGACGATGAAATGCACATACCAGTAATATGCTGCTACCGCGTCAGCGGTCGGAGGATGCGTCATGGCCAAGATCAGCTGTCGCAGAATCGATGAACAGGCGCCTTCCGGACGCCGCGCGGCCGTATCCGCCGCGGTGGCCGACCTCAACGCGGGCGCGCTCGCGTTCGTCATGGGCACCGGCATCGTTTCCACGGCCCTGTACGTCAACGGCGCCGGCACCGCCTCCGCCGTACTGCTGTGGGTGGCACTGGCCGGGTTCGCGGTACTGCTGCCCGCCTACGGCTGGCGGCTGCTGCGGCAGCGCGAGCGGTTCGTCGCGGATTTCATGGGGCCGCGCGCCTTCGCGTTCCTCACCGTCGCCATCTCCGCCAACGTGCTGGCCGCACGCCTCGCGCCGGAAGGCCACACCGCGGTCGCAGGGGCGTTCCTGGCCTTCGGGGCACTGGGGTGGGTGGTGCTGGACTACGGCATCCCGCTCGCGCTCATCACCACCCTGAAACGGGGCCCCTCGTTCGACCAGGTGAACGGCACCTGGTTCCTGTGGGCGGTGGGATCGGAGTCGGTGGCGCTCGCGGCGGCCGCGCTGGCCCGGGTGACCCCGGGCAACGTCCTGCCGGTGCTGGCGGTGGTGTGCTGGGCCGTCGGCCTGGTGCAGTACCTGCTGACCGCCGCCATCGTCCTGGCCCGACTGCTGGCCCGGCCGGTCCGGCCGGAAGGCCTCATGACGTCCGTCTGGATCTTCATGGGGGCGGCGGCGATCGCAGTCCTTGCCGCAGTGCGGCTGATGGCACTCCCCGCGGGCAGCACCATGCTGTCGCGCCCGCTCCTCGTCGGATCGTCCGTCGTCCTGTGGTCGTTCTCCAGCTGGCTCATCCCCCTTCTGCTGGCCCTGGGCGTGTGGCGGCACGCGCTGCGCCGCATTCCGCTGCACTACGACCTCGGCTGGTGGAACCTCGTCTTCCCGGTCGGCATGTACGCGGTCACCACGCACGAGATGGGACGCGCGACCGGAACCTCGTGGATGGCCAGCATGGGCCGCTGGGAGGTCTGGATCGCCGCGGCGTTCTGGGCCGTGGTGTTCGCGGCCATGGTGGCGGCCAAGCTCCGGCCCCGCCGTAGGGCTCCCCGGCCGCTGTCGTAGGCGTGCAGCCGTCGGCCGCACCCCGCCGGCCGAAGGCGCCCGCGGTCAGGCCCGGGACCTGACCGCGGGCGCCTTCGGCCTTTCCGGTCCGGCTACCCGCCCCACACCCAGGTGACGCGCTCGTAGAGCAGCCCGAACCCGGCGCGCATCATGTTGTGCAGGGACGTGTTGTGGTCGCCGGGGCCTTCCGCCCCGGTCTCGGCGACGAGCCATCGGCAGCCTGCGTCGTGGGCCGCCCGGGCCCGGGCCGTGAGCAGCGCCGACTGGGCGCCGCGGCCGCGCCACTCCGGCAGGGTCGCCCCGCCGAACATGTCGGCACAGTCACCGTTCACGAAGATGCTGCCGACCGCGACGATCCGTTCGCCCTCCCAGACGGCGTACTGCCGCCAGTCCGGCCTGCCCACGCATGCCGCGGCCATGTCGATCATGGCCGGCGTGCTGAAGCCGAAGGTCGTCATCATCACGGTCGCCCACTCGCGTGCCTGGTCACGCTCGACGAGGCCGACCCGCAGGTCCGGGTCGAGCGCGGCGACCCCGTCGGCCCCGGCCAGTACGGTCGGGACGTCGCAGCCGAGCTTGGCGAAACGGGTGCCCTCGGTGAGGTTCCACTTCTGCGCGGTCGAGGCCCAGTCCGACGGCAGCAGGGACGGCGCGATCATGAACGAGCCCTGCGGCACGCCCTGAGCGCGGTAGAAGTCGCACACCTGCTCCACGACGTCCGCCGTGATCGGCCCGGCGGGCCCGAATCCCCCGGCCCGGTTGAAGAAGCGGCTCGGGTCCTCGCGAACGGCCAGCGCCCGCGCCGGGCCGAACTGCTGCGCGCCGACGCCCAGGGTGCTGAGCACCTCCGCAGGCGCGCCGGTCACGAAGTCTGTGTACGCCTTGATCTCGGTCTCTTCGGCCAGGCCGGTCGGCACGGTGGTGCTCACGCTTGGTTCCCCTTGTCGGTGGTGGTGACGAAGTCGAGCACGGCGGCGACGAACCTCCCGGTCTCCTCGATGTGCCCGAAGTGGCCGCTCCCGGTCAGCTCGCACAGCCGTGCGTCCGGCATGCCGGCGTGGATCTCGTAGGCGAAGCGGGGAGGGCAGATGAAGTCGTAGGTGCCGACGATCACCAGCGCCGGCGCCGCGATCGTGCCGAGCCGGTCCCGTACGTCCCAGTCGGCCGGGAGCCGATTCGGGTCATGGGTGGCCCGCAGCGTGGGCGTGCCGAACTGCGCGACCGTTGCGCGGTAGTCGGCGAAGTAGGCGGGCAGGAGGGCGCCGAGGTAGCGCTCCTTCGACGCGTCGTCGACGACCTCCAGCGCCCCCGACATCCGGGCCTCCCACACCCACCCCGCCTCGGTCGCCTCGGGCCGGTCAGGCCAGCGCTGGACGAACACGGCCATCTCCTTGGAGGCCGCCTCCATCAGTTCCGGCCCGTACACGGGCGCGGTGTCGTAGAGGATCAGCCCGTCGAGGCGGTCAGGGTGGTCGAGGCCGAACTGCAGCGCGACGAAACCGCCGTGCGAGTGGCCGAGGACGTAGGCGGACTGCGCCCCGAGATCATCGAGCACGGCTGCGGCGAAGCGCGCGTAGCGGGACGCGGAGTAGTCCCCGTCCGGCAGCAGGCCACTGTCGCCCGACCCGACGGGGTCGAGGTGGACCATGGTCAGATGCGGCTCCAGTGCGGGTACGCGCAGGTACTCAGGGTGCACACCGGGGCCTCCGGAGTGCACGAGGCACACCGGCCCGTCCCCCGCGACCCGGTAGACCTGGCGCACGCCGTCGACCATGACGGTGCGCACCTCGGCAGCACGCTCGCCGTGCTCCGCCTCGTGATGGATAGCTTTCATACCCACACGATGCGGTGGGCCCCGGAAAGGTTCGATCAGCCTTCAAGATTGTTTGCGAGGCCGGCCCGGCGGCGGCGCGGGTGGTACAGGCGCAGCCTGTCCTCACGGTTCCGGTCCAGGTGATGCACCCAGACCACACTGGGCGGGCAGTGGAACGGATCCTCCGGCGGGCTGATGATGGCCGCCTCCCAGATGACCACCTCGCGACTGGCCACCACGTTCGTCAGCTTCTGGCGGACGCCGTCGGAGACGTCACGGCGGAAGGAGAACTCCAGATAGTCGAGGTCCGAGCGCTTGCCGGTCGGCCAGGTCACCTCCAGCCGAGACGACCGCCACTCCGCCCACGCCGAGGCGAGCTCGCCGCGATGGCCCGCCAGCATGGTCTCCTCGGCCAGGCGGCGGTGGCGCGCGGTGCGGGAGACGGCGTCGTCGTGGACCTGGTCGCCCATGCTCACCAGTGCACCGGCCAGCTTCGTACGCGCCTGGCTGAGCCTGCTGCGCACGGTGCCGACGGGGGTGCCGCACAGCAGCGCGATCTCCTCGTAGGAGGTGACGTCGGTGAAGTAGCGCAGCATGGTCACCAACCGCAGCGCCGGTGACAACGTCTCCAGCGCACTCCAGATCCAGTCCTGCAGCACGTGCTCGTCCAGCACGTCCGCCGGGTCGGGCGGGCCGCCCGAGCGGTCCATGGCGACGACCCCCTCGAGCTCGGCCACGGGCACCGCCGACTTCTTGCGCAGCTGGGCGCGGCAGACGTTGCGGACCACCATGCGCAGCCACGGTCCGACGGCGTCCGGATCCCGCAGGTCCCCGATGCGCCGCAACGCGATGAGCGCCGCCTCCTGCACCGCGTCCTCTACGTCCGGGCTGTGGCCCAGCATGGCGAGGGCGACTCCGTGCATGGTCGCCCGATGCCTGGCGAGCAGCAGCCCCAGGGACCCCGCATCGCCCGACTGAGCGGCCCGCACCAGCTCGAAGTCCAGCGGCGCCCCGCTCAAGATCAGATCAGTCATATCGTCACCATTGAACCAGAACGCCCTCATGCCCCGGATCAGCCGCCCGCCTCTCACAGCCTTCCGATACCTTGCGGACGGCCCGCCCGACCGCGGCTGGAGCTACCCGCGCTCGGACCACCGAATGGAGGACCTCCGAGTCGCCGCATCGGCGCCGGGGGCGGGCCAGAGGTCTCGTCCGCGTCGACACCGCCCCGATGGCCACCGTTACCGGCCCGCCCCATGGATCCACGGAGCAGCCGTGACCGGGTCCGCCGTTGGGACTGGCTATTGATCCGCACGAAGTTTCTGACCTGCTCCGGAAGTAGCTGCGCTGATCCCGCCGAGACCCACTTCGGCACGCATTCGACAGAGCCGTGATCGGTGGACGGGTCGGTAACCGTTCCGAGTAAATCCGATGGCACCGACAGCGTTCCGGCGACAAGACTGCCCTGGTGAACACCCTGCCGCCGGTGCCCCGCCAGTTCTCTACGCCTATGCCGGACCCACGTGGCCGCGGCATCGTTCTGGACTACGGTGGCATGCACGCCCTGGTCGCGGACCTGGTTCTGCCTCGCGGGGCGTCGATGTATGTCATGAGCGCGATGGAAACCTCCCGTGAGCTTCTCCGGCACTCCTACTACCGGTACGAGTTCGCCACCGTGGCCGTCACGCATTCCCTGTTCGCCCTGGAGCACGTCCTCGCCGAGCGTCTAGGCTCGAACGACCCGCTCCACGCCCTGATCCAGCGGGCCACCAACGCGGGGCTCATCACGGCCGGACTCGCCGCCGAATTCGAGCGCAGCCGACTACTGCGCGACCGGCTCACGCAGGGCGCCGTGTCAAGTGCCGCCATCGGACAGGCCCAAGCGGTCGCAATGGTGCGTGCCGTCTTCTATGCCGTCGCCCCGCTCCTTCGCCCACCGTCCGCAGCAGAGGCGACGGCCGCCCCGGTGGGCGGAGCACAGCCCGTTGGCGGACTCGCGCGGCTGTGGAAGGACCACCTGCGCGCACTGTTCCCCGACGGCTTCCGCGGCGTGGACTTCGACGGTGTGGACCTGGTCCTCCTGGACGCCGACGTCGCCGGCCTCGTGCATAGAGAACTGAACGGCGGACTTGACGACAGGGGCATTGCCTCCCTCTGGGGCTGCATCGCCGACCTGGACAAGATCGTGCCCCTGATCAACGAGGAGTACTGCGCCTGCTACTTCACGAAACTTCGGACGATGGCGCAGGTCGCAGCATCGACCTACATCCCCACTGCGATCTGACTGCCAGGTTGAAACAGACTCGGGTACGTTCCCACGACCCTTGTCCTGGGCTGGCTCGGTCCCGTTCCAGCAGGCACTCTGGACTACGAGGTCGCGTGAGGTTGGCGTAGCGGCTCTGGGTGGGAGCTGCCATGAGGCGAGATGCGGGGCCCGTAGGCTGGCCGCGAATCGGGCTGGCTCCTTGTCTGGCGGCCCTCACTGAAGGCAAAAGATCAAGGCCCAGGCACCCGGAGTCTTACGGCTGGTGGGCGTGGACGGTTTCGAACCGCCGACAGCTGCCTTGTAAGCCTGGTGGTCGGGGTCATCGAGGGTGCGCAGGTCAGAGCGGCGTTGAAGAGCCCCCAGCTCAGTCAGCGATCTCGACCGCGACGAACCACCGTTGTCCGCGGCTGACCGCCTGATGTGGCACGGCTGTGGCACGCCGCCCTCCTGTCGGACCCATCCGTCATGCTCTGGATCGTGGATGAGAACGCCTTCTGGCAGTTGATCGAGGACTGCAAGCCAGTGACGCCTGACCCGGATGCGGAGCAACTCGTGACCGCTCTGACGTCGCGCCTGGTCGCGGGCCCTTTGAGTACGGTCAAACAGTTCGCAGAACAGCTGTCGTGGGCGCTGTACCGGCTGGATCGCAGAGAGTACGGGAACAGCCTGTCGGGCGATGCCTTTCTGTACACCCGGGCCGCTGTGGTTGCCGCTGGCCGAGAGACGTACGACCGGGTCCTTCGGGATCCGGCGGCGTTCGTGCCGTTCGCCACTGGTGGCGTCTGGGCCGAAGACCTGCTGTACGTTCCAGATCAGGCGTATGAGCACATCACCGGCGAGGAGTGGGGACGCCGGACGCGCTACTCCTATGAGTCCTACTCCAACACCGCGGGCTGGGCCGGCTCCTAGGGCCTGTCGTCAAATTGACGTCGGCCGCCCGGAGGGCGGGCCCCGCGGTGTCTGGTGCGGTGCATCGCAAGGCGGAGAGTCGTCCTCGTAGTGGGCTACTCGGACGATTCGACAACGCAGCGAGGTGCCGTGCCAGGCGGCGCGGGGCAGGCGGGAATTTGACGACAGGCCCTAGAACCCCAGCCCTGCTGCGCGCGCGAACCCACGTGGCGAACCAACGGTGCAGCCGGACACCAGCCCCCGACACCTGCACTTATAAGTTCGGGCCAGACTCGAGTCGGCCTGCCGGGAGACACCGCGACAGGCAGCCCCCGCCCTGCCTTCGGTTGCCACGTTACGTCGCTGTCCCCCGGCGTTGATGTCATCCTCGACCGAGCTGGCGCTCAGAAGAGATCCCGCGCTGCGGCGTTCCAGGGCCCCTAACCATGAAGCACGCGGGCGGAGTAGTGGACGGCGCAAGCGTCGAATCGCCTTCGACAGGGGTTAACGGGAGCCTCGGGGCGCTCGGGGCCACCTTGCACGGCCTACGATCGGGGCGACATCACATTGTCGACTCCAGAATGCGGTCGAGTGTCCGGCGCCCCATTCTGCTCATCGTCGGATTGGTCTCGACGTAATACCAGACAAGCCCCATCGCCTGTTCGAAGGCCCAGGCCTTGCCGCGTTCCCACTCCAGATCGTCGCAGGCCAGTGTCCGCCGGAGCACTTCCCGTGGGCCCGGTTGCAACAGGTGCCAGGCGCTGACCAGATCCAGCGCCGGATCGGCCGGGCCGAAGCCCCCGGTGTCGAGTACGCCGCTGAGCCGGTCTCCCGCGACCAGTACGTTGCCGGGAATCAGGTCACCATGGCTCATCACATCGGCAGCCGTTCGTGGCAACTCCCTTAGGTGGCTCCACACTTGGCGCAGCCGGGGCACGTCGAGGAGCCCCTCGCTCTCCTCGAAGCACTTCGCCATCCAGTCGTCGTGGTGAGCGAGAACGCCGCCACGGTTCTCGCCGCTGAAATGCCGCCCGTGCGTCTCGGCGTCCCGCAGGGCTGCGATGAAGGCCGCGAGGTCCTCGGCGAAAGCGTCCGACCCACTCGGGTCGGCATCGAAGGCGACTGTTCCCGGCAGCCATGTCTGGACTGACCACGGCATGGGGCAACCCGCTCCAGGCTTTCCCAGGGCGACGGGTTGCGGAACGGGGAACCGCGACACCTGTGCCAGCTCCGCGCTCGCCTGGGCTTCCCGTTCCAGAACCGCCAGTGCCTCAGCAGCGTCGGTCAGACGCAGCGGGAAACGCGCGGAGAGGTCATCCCCGATGCGGAAGATGGCGTTGACCGTCCCGGTCGACGACTGGAGTCGGATCGCCTTGCCGCTCCACTGAGGGAACTGCTCCTGGATCAGGGCCGCAACGATGTCGGTGGTCACGTCCACTTGGTCATCGTGCATGGTCATTCTCGCAAGCCCTTTCCCCAGTCCAATGCGAAGCGCCACCGGCAGGCCAGATCAACGGAGACGACTGCCAGTATTCATGCGCCAGGGTCCTGATCAACTGAAATTTTCGGGCACCCAGGCGGCTCACCCGTTCTGGTCGCCCCAGGCCACAGCCGCGGCTTCGGAGCAAATCACTTGAATCGGGACAAGAGAGGCACCCACCGAGAGCGATCGTTTTCCATCGAGCCTGGTCAAGGTCAGGGCATCGCAAGCGACTGGTGATTTCGCCGTCGACGGACTGCGCCCTCCCGCGGCCCAGAGTCGGCCCAGCGACGCTGCTCATCTTGCCGGGCGACACCCGCTTCAGGTGTTCGTTCATAGCTACACGCGGTCCGCCGCGTTGCCATTACGAAAGGGCTTGGGCAGGTTTCCTGTTACCGCCAGAGTCCCCGTACGTGTACGTACGGCTCTGTTGCCGTCACCTTCTGCCGTCAGGATTGGCGAGTTGACCGTGTCCCCTTGGGGCAGCGAGACCTGGACAGTTGTTGGCTGTCTGCGTGAAGCCCATGATGAAGCGGGTGGTCTCCTCGTAGCCGGCGACGCGTTCGGCAAGGGCGAAGGCGGCAGCAGCGGCGTCAACGCTGTTCCCCGTGAGTCCCCGTTCGGCACCGCCTCACGTGGCACGGCTGTGGCACGCCCGATCCCCTCAATGCGAACTATGGGCACGACGGTCGCTGAGGTCTGCTGGGCACGCCAGCCGGCCGTCCGGGAGGGGTGGCGGTCGGGTATCGGCGCAGAGGTTGCTGTACTTCGTTGCTGTACAGCACTGTCGTGGCTGACTCGTCTCAGCGAGGTTTGACCGTTCGCGCTGAGCAATGCTCGGAACCTGTGGATCGGGCCGGGGAGGACGTACCTTCCCTGGTGATCGATCGATAGGCCATCGAGCAAGGCCGACGTTGGCGCGTCGGTCGGGAAGGCACGTCCGTGCTCACCGTAGTCAACGCCGACGGCACCACCAGTGGCGGGTTATGCGCCGGCAGCCGCGCGGCAGGACTGGCGATGGTCTTCAAGCTGGTCGAATCCGCCCAGGCCCGCTGGCGGGTCATCAACGGCTCCCATCTCGTCCCGCTCGTCCGTGCCGGCGCCCGCTTCGAACGCGGCCAGCTGGTCGAGCGGCCCGCCCCTGCTGTTGCCTGACACTGTGTTCAACTGATTGACGAGCCACCCATTCAAACCGCAGGCGGCCAACTGACCAACCTGAGATTCGCCGAATCCGGATTTCTGTCCAGGCATCGCAAGGTGAGCTGCTTGCGACGTTGCCGAGGTGTCCAGCCGTGGTGAAGCAACGCATCTCGTATGACTCCCGCAACCAACCCAGGTGCGATCACCACACCGTGCTCAACCCACGTCGCCATGCGCTGTCCACCATTTTCCTCGTGCAGGACAACGATTGCCAGACCGGGCTCATCATTGGGCGCGACTACCCAGCGATAGCGTTCCCCGTCGACAATGATTACCCGCGTGCCCCTTTTCGCAATGGCCATACAACTCAACCTTCCGCACCACGCACGGCCGCACCAACTCGTGCGCGTAGACCGACAGTGTGCCTCTTGTCGGGGGCGTCGTGGAACTCTGCGGCGGCCTCAACCGATTCCGCGCCAGACGTCGACTGAGGGGGAAGTTGCCCCGCTCGCCGCAGGCTCCGACCTACCCACCACCGGCTTCGCGACCCTGACCGAGGTCAGCTGATCCACAGGTATTGACAATTGCTCGTTCGCGCTTTGACTGGTCGCTGTCGTACGTTCGAGGCTGTTGGGCTTGCCAAGGGCAGGCATGGCCACAGGGAGACGAGGCATTTTCGGCACTTCGGCAAGGTCGTCAGCCGCGTGTAAGTCGACTGGGAGAACGAACACTTCGCGAAGCTGGCGCTGGAGCGGATGCTCGCCCTGCCGTAGGGGCAGGATGGGCGCATGATCCTTCGCCCCTTGCGCGACATCGACGATGACGCCGACGCTATAGCGGTCGTGGCCTCCGCCGCGTTCGGCGCCTCCGATGCCCTGCCCGGTGGCGGCCCTCCCGAGGAGATGCCTCCCGAGCTGGCCGCTCTGCTGCGGCGGCGCAATCGGTACGTCGCGCGTACCGACCCAGGTGGTTGCTGGCTGGCCGTGGACGAGACCTCCGGCATGCCGCTCGGGGTCGCCCTGTCGACGCGCCGCGAGGGGACGTGGGGGCTGTCGCTCCTTGCCGTGCTGCCCTCCGCGCAGCGGCAGGGGGTCGGGCGCGAACTGCTGGCCGCCGCCCTTGCCTACGGGCGTGGCTGCCTGCGCGGCATCATCTGCAGTTCCCCCGACCCGCGGGCGGCGGCGACCTACCGCCGGGCGGGCTTCGCGCTGCACCCGGCGATGCGCCTGGAAGGCGCTGTCCGCAAGGGCGACCTGCCCGCGCCGGACGGGGCGGTGCACGAGGGCTCGGCCAAGCACCGCGA
Organism: Streptomyces sp. PA03-1a; assembly: GCF_033792805.1. Taxonomy (NCBI): domain Bacteria; kingdom Bacillati; phylum Actinomycetota; class Actinomycetes; order Kitasatosporales; family Streptomycetaceae; genus Streptomyces; species Streptomyces sp. PA03-1a. The sequence goes on along the minus strand of NZ_JARAVO010000079.1, from coordinate 3,291 downwards.
CCTGATGGACTCCGTCGACCGGCGCACCCGGGGCGGGGCCCACGGCCCTGACCACGACCAACTGCTCACCGAGAGTGACCTGCTGATCGTCGACGACGTGGCCGGCAGCGGCTACTGCTACATCGACCAATACGGGAACGTACGGCTGCTCGCCGCCACCTCCCGTCGCCTGGCGACCCGGCTGCTCACGGCCGCACTACTGAGCCTGCCCGAGGGCACCCCGGCACAGGTCACCAATGTGACGGCCGAACAGCAGTGGGCCGTGGATGTGGGGCTGACCGCCGGACTGGAACTCAGCACGTTCGGCTGGGTCTGCCTGCGCGGAATGCGGCCACAGGAGCCGTACATCCCCTCGGGATTCTTCGGGTGACGTTGGACCTTGGGGCGCCTGTTTGGAGGGATCCCAGCTCAGCGGGTCATCAAGACTGCGGTGTACCGTCATTGGCCGTGGCTGACCGTCCGATGTGGCACGGTTGTGGTACAGGCTGGTACCCAAGGTGCACCGTCGCCTGACTCACCAGTCACGCCACCGTTCGGTCAACTCCTCCATGTCCTGGCGGGCCAGGAGCGCCGAGACGTCGACGCCTTGCTCGACGAGGACGTCATCGATGTACTCGCAGAGGTCCTCTCGCTCTATGGTGCAGTACGCCCCGTACTTCTCATCGATGACATTCAGTTGCTGCACGACGCGCTCGACGGCGGCAAGCACGGGCTCGTCGGATGCGCTGCGGAGAGCACGCGCCTCTTCCTCAAACGAGGCCAGCGCGGCATCGGTGGCCTGCAGCATGCCGGGGGAGTAGAGCTCCGTGGAGTCGCTCCGCGCGACCTCGTCACGCCATGTCGTGGACGGTCTGGTTGCCATGCGCGGAGACTACTGCCGGCCTCCGACACCGTAGTGTCGGCCTTCCTGGGCCGGTGGAGCAGGTGTTGAGAGGGGGCTCTGGGGCCGCGTCCCCTTCTCCTCTTGACCTGTGGCTCTTCCTCAGCTGCGCCGCTTGCCGGTAGAACTTCGACACGGATTCGACACGCAGTGTCCTGACGGATCTGTACGGTGCGAACGACACACGTTAGGGGCGAACTGTTGGGGGCGGGCATGACGGCGTATCTGACTGAGACTGATCCACGATGGGCTAAGCACTCCGGTGAAGCGGGGCACTACGGAGCCTCGGAATGGGGTCCGGAGGACTTGGAGCGCGCCGCGATGTTCCTGGCCGAACTCGCGCCGCAGGCCCGGCGGGTGTTCCAGCACCTGCTGTGCAACCCAGGCCGGAGGATCCACTGCACGGAGTTGGTGGACAAGGCCCTGGGCGGCCCCAACGAGAGTGATCCGGCGCGGCGCGTGGCAGGTGTGCTGTCCGGGATGAGCAAGGGACACAGCAACAGCGAGCGGCGGCTTCCGTTCTACTGGTGGGAGGCTCCTGAGGGGAGCGCGGGTGCAACGTACGCTGTCCGCCCCTCGGTGGCAGCGGTCTTCCTGGCCGCTCAGCTCAACGCCACGTGATCTGCACAGCCGCGACTGACCACAGGCGGCCGCGTTCTGCGGCTGCCCAAATGATTGGCGTCCTGACCTGCGGCTGAACCGTTGACGCGTGTCAGCGTTGGTCATCATTGAGCGCCCTTCCACGGCCCCACGACGGCGTGGGAGGGCGCTCGCGCGTCAGGAACGTCTGCCGTGTAGAACTGGTGGTGGACTTCTGGAAGACGCGCAGGCCACAGGGCAGATGGGGAGTGCCCAGGTGGGTGGGTAACCGCGTCCGATGCCCACCGTCCGCCGCCGCGGGGGCATCTACACGCTGGACCTCGGCCAGGGCTTCGAGGCCTGGGTCGGGCTGACACAGCCACGAGGTATCACCCGCTCCAGGTCAATCCGGTTGCCGGCCTCGCGTACGTGCCGCTGGAACGACTTCTGGCTGAACTGCTCGGCGAGACACCCATCCCGGGAAGGGCCACCCTGGCCAGGCCATTCGGTTACCTCACCCCCGTACAACAGTTTCCTTCAACTGGAGATCGCGACTCCCGAAGACGCTGGACCCGCAGCTGAAGAGCTCCTGGACCTGGTCCACCGGTATGGGCTTCCGCACTCGCGCCGCTACGCAAGTCCAGACGGGCTGCTGGCCGCGTTCGAGGAAGGCGGCCACGTGGGCAATCCCGAGCGGGCGAATCTCCTGATCCCGACACTGCACCTCCTGCGGGGCGAGGCAGACCGGGCCACCTCCACAGCACAGCAGCACTTGCTTCGATACGGCAACGACCTCAGCATGGCGAACGTCGCGCACTACCACCGGTTCGCTCGCGCCCTCGTGGTGCGCCACGGCCTGGATCTTGAGGTGCGCGGCCACGACTGATGGGAGCGTTGTGCCTAGCATTTGTCCCGTAAGCGATCTCCGTACCTTCCGTGGCCAGTAGCCCTGTCTGCTGGTCCGGATTTGCGGCAGAGTTCGGGCAACAGACACCCGAGAGGCTGGGGAGGGCGCATAGAACACATCGGTGAGTCGTTGACGGGCCGTGGTCCGTCGGTGCCGGACGCGCTGGGCGTTGCTGGGTGGACAGCAGGTCGTAAGATCGCCACCAGGGACTGGACCCAGCAACTGACAGCTGCTGGGTTCGAGCTCAATGACACGGCGGTCGGGGTCTGGGCCGAGTTCGGCGAGCTGACGATCAACAGCTGCCCCCCTCGCGTCCCTGCCTCGTCACTGTACATAGAGCCCGTTGACGCCTGCGTTGACGCCGCCGCGGAAGCGTCCAGGCTGAGGCACCGATACGCAGAGAACTACAGCCCTCTGGGCATGTGGTCGGTCCAGTACAGGTCGTACATTGCGACCAGCGGGCGCGTCGTTGCCGTCTGGCCGGGCGTCCTCTGGCCCCTGGGGTCGACCTTCGCGGAGGCGCTGGCCTACGTGGTGGACGGCGATGCCGGCGCCGATCCTCAGCCTCGGTCGAGCCAAGCCCCGATGCTCGCAGCCTCGCCAGGGGGGAGCTTCCCACTTCTCATGATGCTCTCCGCAAGGCGACGAATTGGGAGAGCACGATGGGGATTCGGGACCGCCAGCACTGCCGCCATACCGCCCTGATAAGTGGTCCCTTCAATTATGACGTCACCGTGCGGCGACATAGTCAGTAGTCCGTCGAGCGAAGGACCGTTGATGGTGCCTTCGGTGGATCCAGCCATGTTCCAGCACTCCTGAAGCTTCACTGGGCTTGATTCGCTTTGGCGGACATCCGAGATCTGGGGTTCAGCCCCGGGAGGATGTCCATCATGGAGAGCATGGGGAAGAAGAAGCCACGCCCTCG
>NZ_JARAVO010000078.1:0-37005 GCF_033792805.1 Streptomyces sp. PA03-1a | reverse complement strand
GCTGGGGGGTGGGCGAGGGTGTGGGTGTGGCGGCGGGCCCGCGGACGGCCCGGACGGCGCCGACCCCGGTGCCGCTGATCCGCTCCAGGCCCCTGCTCACCGCCAGCAGCCGCCCGTCCTCGGTGGTCACCTGCACCGGCACGCCCTCGGGGAGCTGGAGCCGGGCGTAGCGGTCCGTGCCCGCCCCGCGGCTGGCGACGTCGAGGGCGATCCTGCGGGCCGTGTCGTCGGCCTGGCTCTGCGCCTGGCCCGTGAGGTTGGCGCGCAGCGAGAGCAGCACGGCCACCCCGGCGGCCACCAGCGCGACCGCGACCACGAGCGTGGCGCCGAGCGACATCTTGGCCTGGACGGTGCCGAGGGGGCGGGGGCGTCTCATGCCGAGGCCAGCCGGTAACCGGCGCCGCGCACCGTCTGGATGAGGTCCGCGCCGAGCTTGCGGCGCAGGGTGCTGATGTACACCTCGACGATGTTGGGGTCGCCGTCGTACGCGAAGTCCCAGACGTGCTCCAGGATGCGGGACTTGCCGACCACCTGCCCGGCCCGCACCGCGAGCTGCTCCAGCACGGCGAACTCCTTCGCGGTCAGCGTCACTTCGCTGTCGTTGCGGAAGACCCGGCGGGCGGCGGTGTCCAGCACGAGGGTGCCCAGCCGCAGCACGGGCGAGGCCCCCGCCGAACCCCGGCGCCGCAGCAGCGCCTTGACCCGGGCCACCAGCACGACGTACGAGAACGGCTTGGTCAGGTAGTCGTCGGCGCCGGTGTCGAGGCCCTCCGCCTCGTCGTACTCGCCGTCCTTGGCCGTGAGCATCAGGATGGGGACCTCGTTGCCCGCCTCGCGCAGTGCGGCGCAGACACGGTAGCCGTTCATGCCGGGCAGCATGATGTCCAGCACGACGAGGTCGTGGACGCCCTCCCCCGCCCGGTGCAGGCCTTCGAGCCCGTCGTGCACGACGTCCACGGCGAAGCCCTCGGCCGTCAGCCCCCTGGCCAGCGAGACCGCGAGCCGTCTCTCGTCCTCCACGATGAGCACACGCATGGGGTCCAGCCTCCCAAATCAACCTGAAGAGATCTTCAGCTGGTTTCAGGCTGCCTTCAGCCTGTACCGCCGACATTGAGGTCACGGAACAGACCTGACACAGACCGGGTACGGCCCGGTCGGAAGGGCTCCTCATGAAGCGCAACACGACCGTCGCGGCCATCGCGGCCGCGGTCCTCGTCGCCGGGGGCTACACGGCGTTCGCCACCGGCGGCCACGACGGCGGCCACGACGGCGGGCGCGACGACGCGCGCGGCACGGTGTCCTCGGCCGCCACGCCCGGGGCGACCCCGGGACACGACGCGGGTGACGACCACGGCTCCCCGGGCATCACGGCGAGCCGGGCCGCGGCCGCCGCGGTCGCCCACACGCCGGGCACCGTCACGAAGATCGAGCCGGACGACCGTCACCGCGGCTACTGGGAGGTGTACGTGACGGACGCGGCCGGGGTCGTGCACGAGCTGCACGTGGACGCGCAGACGGGCCGGGTCACGGAGGACGACCGGCACCGCGGCCGGACACGCTCCGGTGACGCGTCCCGCACCGCCTCGCCCGCACCGGCGACGACGCGGCCCGGGTACGACGACCACGGTGGCGACCGCGCCGGCAGCGACGACCCCCCGGGAGACGACCACGGCGGCGACCGCGTGCGGGACGGCGACCGCTCCGGTGACGACCACGGCGGGGGCCACGGCCGGGGCCGTGGCCGCGGCGGCGACGACCACTGACGTCCCCCGCGTGGCCGGGCCCCCCGCGCCCGGCCACAGGCGCCCCCCGGACCCCTCAGAGCCGCCCGACGTCCACCACGGCCTGGGCGAAGGCCGCGGGTGCCTCCTGCGGCACGTTGTGCCCGATGCCCTGCAGCGTGCGGTGCGCGTACTTCCCGGTGAACTTGGCCCGGTAGGAGGAGCCGTTGCCCGGCGGCGTGAACGGATCGACCGCCCCGTCGAGGGTGATCGTGGGCACGGTGACGACGGGCCCGCGGGCGAGCCGCGCCTCGATGTCGTCGTACCGCGGGTCGCCCTCGGTCAGCCCGAGCCGCCAGCGGTAGTTGCCGACGACGATGGGGACGTAGTCCGGGTTGTCGAAGGCCGCCGCGGTGCGGTCGAACGTGGCGTCGTCGAAGCCCCAGGTCGGGGAGTTGAACTTCCAGACGAGCCGGCCCAGGTCGTGCCGGTAGCGCTCCAGCCCCTTACGGCCCCGCTCCGTGGCGAAGTAGTACTGGTACCACCAGGCCCATTCCGACTTCGGCGGCAGCGGCTGCTTGTTCGCCTCGCGGTTGGTGATCAGGTAGCCGGTCACCGAGACCAGCCCCTCGACCCGCTCCGGCCACAGCGCCGCGATGATGTCCGCGGTCCGCGACCCCCAGTCGAAGCCGGCCAGGACCGCCTTCTTGATCCCCAGCGCGTCCATGAGCGCCACGATGTCCAGGGCGAACACCGCCTGCTGGGCGTCCCGCGGGGTCGAGCGGGACAGGAAGCGGGTCGTCCCGTGGCCGCGCAGGTAGGGGACGACCACTCGGTAGCCCTTCGCCGCCAGCAGCGGTGCGACGGCGACGTAGCTGTGGATGTCGTACGGCCAGCCGTGGAGCAGGATCACGGCGGGACCGTCGGCCGGTCCCGCCTCGGCGTAGCCGACGTCCAGCACCCCGGCCTCCACCTGCTTCAGCGGGCCGAACGCCGGGGCGTCGCCGGGCCGTTCCTTGCCGGGGGCCCTGGGCGGCGCCGGCTTGTTCTCGTCCGGTCCGGTCGTCGCGCACCCCGAAGCGAGCCCGGCCAGTGTGGCCGCGACCGCTCCCGTGCCGACGATCGTGCCGAAGGTCCGCCTGTCGATCATCCGAGGCCTTCCGTGGGATGCGGGCGCGGGCACTGAGGTAGCCCATGCCCCGTGCGCCGCCGTCCGCGTCACCGGACCGGCAAATGTCATCCCCATGGCACAGGTCCCGGCGGCCGCGGTGAGGGCCGGACGGGTGAAGTCGGGGGCAGGGCGCAACCGGTGGGCGCAGCGGGGCTGTCCTGCACGGCGAGTCCGGTCGACACCGTCCGAGATCCGAGAGGAAACACCATGAACCTTCTCGATACTCCGCAGCAGTCACTGGGTGGCGTCCCGGTGGGGGCCCACCTGGCCGCCGTCGACGCGCGCTGGGTCGAGCTCCACGCGGCGCTCATCGCGGCCGGGGTGCCCCCGCTCCCGGGCGACAGCGACGCGGTGCACACCCTCGCCCGGCAGCTCGACGACGCCACGGTCAGCGCCGTCGTCGCCTGGATCGACAGCGCCGCCTCCCGCTGAGCCCGGCCCGGGCACCGCGCCTTGTGACGGTCGTGTGACGGGAATTGTGGCCTGCGCCATGGCCGGGAGCGGCAGGGTCCTGATGGGGTCGCCGGATGCGCACCCCCGCCCTCCTCCTCCCGGCCGTGCTCGCCGGTGCCCTGCTCCTGGTCACGGCCTGCGACGTCCCGCACCGGGACGACCGTGCCTCCTGCGCCGCCTCTGCCGTCCCGGTCGCCCCGGCGCCCGCGGGCGGTGCCGCCGGTGTCGAGGGGGACGGCGACGTCGAGATCACCGCCGTGAGCGCACCGCCCGCCCACTGCTCCGGCGTCCCCTTCCACGTCGCGTTCCGCGTCACCAACCACGCCGACGAACCCCTCACCTACACCGTCACGTTCGGGCTCACCTCAGGTGCCGGAGAGGCCCTGGGGAACGTGCCGCACACGGTGTCCGCGGTCCCGCCCGGCCGGACCGTGGAGGGCGAGGCCGACCTCGGCGCACCCCTCGCGCCGCGGTACGCCGCGGAACGGGTGCGCATCGTCAAGGTCAGGAGCGTCCCGGCGGACGAGGTGCCCGCCGCGGGAGGCGCCTGCCCGCCCTCCGGCCTGCGCCTCACCGCCGACGACGGCGACGCCGCCATGGGGCTGCGCGTGGTGGGACTCCGCCTGGAGAACTGCTCCTCCCGCGTCCGGCGCGTCGAGGGCTATCCGTCGGTCCAGCTCCTCGACGAGCAGCGCAAGCCCGTCACGGGGGTCGAGGTCTTCCGGGGCAGCGGGGGCGTCGCCCTCGTGCCCGGCTTCGACGACCCGCCCCGTCCGGTCACCCTGGAGCCGGGCGGGAGCGCGACCGCGGGCCTGATGTGGCGCAACACCGTCACCGACGGCACGTCCGTCAACGCGCCCTACGCGAGGGTGCGGGCGACACCCGGCGCTCCTGCGGTGACGGTGACCCCCGAACTCGACCTCGGCACGACGGGGAAGCTCGGCGTCAGCGCATGGAAGGCCGACCCGGCGACCGCGGCCCGGCCGTGACACCTGGGGCACGCTCCCCGTCGAACCGGTCCTCGACGTCCTCCCCCCATCAGCACGAAGGCCCCGGGCTGCCCGCCCGGGGCCTTCGTGCTGCGCGGGCCACCCCGTTCCTCCCCTCACGAATGTCACGGTTGTGTCCCGAGGGGTGCCGGGGAGGCCGCTTCGTTTGACACGGCTCAGCTCCCCCTCTCATCATCATTCCACTAATCGAGTAGCTAAAGGGTGTTGAAGCACGTGGACTTCCGCATCGACCGGCGGAGCGGGATCGCCGCCTACCAGCAGATCGTGCAGCAGACCAAGCAGGCCCTACGGCTGGGCGTCCTGATGCCGGGGGACCGGCTGCCCACCGCCAAGGAGGTCGCGGAGACCAGCGCCGTCAACCCGAACACCACGCTCAAGGCCTACCGCGAGCTGGAACGCGAGGGGCTGGTCGAGCCGAGGCCCGGCCTCGGCACCTTCATCCGCCGCTCACTGGCCCGTCCCCAGGCGGGTGCCGACTCCCCGTTGCGCGGGGAGCTGGAGGCGTGGATGACCCGGGCCCACGAGGCGGGCCTGGAGCGCGAGGACGTGGCCGCGCTGGTCGCGGCGGTCCTGGAGGAGCGGTACGCCGGGACCACGGCGGCCGACGGAACACCGGAGGACGGGGAAATGAGGATGACCAGTGCGTGACGCCATGAATGCCATGGACATGGGTGGCCCGGTGGAGGAGTCGGCGATGGAGGCCCGCGGGGTCGGCCGGAAGTACCGCCGGGGCTGGGCCCTGCGGGACTGCTCGTTCCGCCTGCCTGCCGGCCGGATCTGCGGGCTGGTGGGCCCCAACGGCGCGGGCAAGACCACGCTGATGTCCATCGCCGCCAACCTGCTGGAGCCGTCGGAGGGCACCCTCACGGTGTTCGGCGCGGCGCCCCAGTCCGCGGAGGCCGGACGCCGTACGGCGTTCCTCGCCCAGGAGAAGCCGCTGTTCCGCCGCTTCACCGTGGCCGAGACGCTGCGCATGGGCCGCGAGCTCAACCCCGGCTGGGACCAGCAGGCCGCCGAGCAGATCGTCCGCGCGGGCAACGTGCCCCTGCACGCGAAGGTCGGCACCCTCTCCGGCGGACAGCGCACCCGCGTCGCCTTCGCCCTCGCCTTCGGCAAGCGACCCGACCTGCTGCTGCTCGACGAGCCGATGTCCGACCTCGACCCGCTGGTGCGCCACGAACTCATGGGCACCCTGCTGGCCGAAGCCGCCGAGCACGGCACAACGGTGCTGATGTCCTCCCACATGCTCAGCGAGCTGGAGAGCGTCTGCGACTTCCTCCTGGTCATCTCCACGGGCGGTCTGCGCATCGCCGGTGACGTGGACGAGATCCGCAGCGCCCACGTGCTGCTGCAGGGCGTGGCCGGCGACGAGGGCCCGGGCGTCCCCGCGGAACTCGCCCGCCACACCGTCGTCGAGTACCGCACCAGCGGGCGCCAGGCCACCGCCCTCATCCGCCCCGACGGCCCGGTGAGCGGCCAGTGGCAGTCCCACACCCCGCAACTGGAGGAACTCCTGCTCGCCTACCTGCGCTCCCCCGAAGCGCCACCACTGATCAGTCCCGTGGCCCAGGTCCCGGGGCAGCCGTACGGCGTGAACGGCCCGCGGGGGGCGGCGGCATGAGCAACCTGACCGCGAACCCGTCCGCGCCGTCCGCGGCCCCGGTCGCCGACAGCGGCGTCCGCCGCCCCCGGCTCAGCGGCATGACCTGGCTCATCTGGCGCCAGCACCGCGCCGCCTACTGGACCATCCTGGCCGCGACGGCCCTGTCCGTGGGGTGGATGCTCTACCAGCGCGCCGGCCTGCTGGATTACCTCACCGCCCACGGCTGGCCCGAGGCGAGCTCCGACAAGTGGACGGAGGACATCAACCCGCACAGCGCCCCGCTCCTGAAGGCCGCCTTCGGCCTCGGCTTCGTCCCCATACTCCTCGGCGTCTTCCTCGGCGCCCCGCTGCTCGCCGGCGACCTGGAGAGCGGCACGGCCAAGCTGGTCACCTCCCAGGCCGCCGGCCCCGCCCGCTGGCTCGCCGCCAAGCTCGGCATCAGCGCGCTGGTGGTCGTGGTCTGCACCGTGGCCCTCTCCTTCACCTTCGGCCGGTGGTGGGCACCGGTCAGCAAGGAGAACACGGTCATGGACTGGACCTCCGGCCAGGCCTTCGACAACACCGGGCCCGTGCCCGTCGCGCTCACGCTCTTCACCGTCGTGGGCGGCATCGCGATCGGCATGCTCCTGCGCCGCACCCTGCTCGCGATGGTCGTGACCTTCTTCTTCGCGGCGGCCGTCCAGGTGGTCTGGGCGTACAGCCGGCTCGACCTCGGCAACGTCATCAGGCTCACCACCGACTCGGGGGTGACCCCCGGCAGCAGCCCCCGTCTTCCCACCGCCGCCTACGAGGTCGACCAGTCGTTCATCACCTCGTCCGGGCACACCATCGGCTGGAGCACCTGCACGGACGCGGGGTCGGAACAGGCGGTCGACGCCTGCCTGAAGCAGAAGGGCGTCGTGGGCTGGGCGCTGGACTACATCCCCATGTCCCAGATGAGCGGCATGCAGTGGCTCGGCGCCTCGATCCTGTTCGCCCTTGCCGCCGCCATCACGGCCTTCGTCTTCCTCTGGGGCCGCAAGCGCGTCGTCTGACATGACGCCGTCGGCCACGACGACACGACCCCGGGGAGACGCGCCGAGCGTCACCCGGGGTCGTGTCGTCGGTGCCGGCGGTCCCCCGGCTGATGGGCCCGCAGGCCACCGGGAGCACATCCGGCGCTCGGTGGAAGCGGCGCTCGGCGCCCGCGTCGGGACCACCGACCGCCGGCGCGCGGCACGCGACGTCTGGCAGATCCTGCTCGACCTGGCCACCGCCGACCTCCCCGGCACCGGACCGCGCGGGGCGCGGCGCTGCGCTCCGAACTCGCCGCCGTCGAACCGCCCGCCGAGCGCCGCAGGTTCGCCCTCGGCGGGGTGTGGACGGCGGCCACGGCCGGCGGCGCCGCCCTCGGCGCGGTGCTCCGGCCCCCGCGCACCACCACCGCCCCCGACGCCCCGGTCCCGGCGGCCGCCCGCTGAGGGCGCCCATGCGGCGCCGTCCGCGGTCAAGGCGACCCGGCGGGCCGGGCGGGCACCGGGGGGCGTCAACTGACGTGCATTCGGGGCCATATGCCGTCGACGCTCATGCCACGGGTGCGGGGCTGTGAGCTCCGGTAGCGCCCCGGGTGAGTGCCTCCTCCGCCTGTGCGAGTCCGCGGACCGCCTGGGTCAGCTGACTCGGAGGAAGCGTGTACGGCAGCCGGATGTTGCGTTCGAACGCGCCTCCGATCCCGAACCGCGGTCCGGCTGCGATGGTCACTCCGTGGTCGGGCGCGATCGCGGCCAGCCGCGAGCTGATGGGCTGGGGGAACGTCGCCCAGAGCGTCATGCCGCCGGCGGGTCGCGGGGCGTGGAGGCCGGGCAGGTGCTCGCTGAGCGCTCGGAGCAGTACGTCGCGTTGCGACCTCAGTTGCCCGAGCGTGCCGGGGCGCCGGGTCCGGTCCTCGTTCAGGAGGACGGCCGTGGCGAGTTGCTCGACGACGGGGGTGCCGAGATCCGTGGCGTGACGGGTCTGCTGGACGCGTTCCAGGAGAGCGGGCGTCGCGCGGATCCAGCCGATGCGCAGGCCGCCCCAGATGCTCTTGGAGACCGAGCCGATGCTGATGGCGGTCGGCATGTGGAGCGCGAAGGGTTCCGGGTTTTCCCCGTCCAGGGCCAGGTCGGTCATGGTCTCGTCGATGACCGTGGGACACGCGAGCCCGAGGCCTTGGCGGACGCTCGTGGGCATGCACAGCCCTGTCGGATTGTGGAAGTCGGGGATCAGGTAGGCCAGGCTCGCGATGCGGCCCGCCGCCTGGAGCTGCGCGGTGTCCCAGCCCGAGGACGCCACGGCGACGGGGAGGAGCCGAGCCCGCACCTCGGTGAACGTGGTGATCGCGTGCGGGTAGGTCGGGTGGTCGATCAGGACCTGGTCGCGTGGCGACAGGAGCGTTCGCGCCAGGAGGGCAAGCGCGTGCTGCGCGCCGTTGGTGATCAGGATGTGATCGGGCGGCGTCGGCAGTCCGCGCCGCTCGTACCAGTGGGCCACCGCTTCGCGCAGCTCCGCGGTGCCGCTGCGGTCGTAGCCGTGCCGCTCGTAGTGCCGTGGCAGCTGTTCGAGGGCGGTCGCGTACGCGGCGTGGAGGATCTCGACGGGCGCGGGGGGCGCGGCGAAGGACAGGTCGATGGCCGCCGCGTTCGTGCCGGCCCGGCGCTCGGGCGGCGTGTCGTCGGGGAGCCGCACGGTCGCCCTGGCGCGCGCCCGTGTGGCGAGGTATCCGTGCTCGACCAGAGTGCGGTAGGCGGCGCCGACGGTGGTCCTGCTGGTGGACAGTGCGGTGGCCAGGTCACGCTCGCTCGGCAGGGTGGAGCCGAGCGAGAGACGCCCGTCCAGGACCAGCAGCCGCAGCCTGTCGGAGAGGCGCTGATGCGCCGGCCCGGGCCCCGCCTGCCAGGTCCCCAGCATGCCTGCGACCACGTGCGACGTAACTTTCACCCGGCCAGCCTAACCAATCTGGCTATGGAATCCAGGTCCAGATGCCTCGCAGGCTTGCGTCATGGCACCTCCTGTTACCGCTGCACGCACGTCCGTCCCGCCCGGCCACGACCAGCCCGCCCTGACCCGTATGAACGCCTTCGCCCAAATCCGAGCGGGCCGAAAGGCGCGCCGCATCCCCCAACTCCTGCTCGGCTTGGTGGGGTACGGGGCCGCCGTGATGACGCTCGTCCAGTCCGGGCTGGGAGCAGCCAGCTGGAACGTGCTCACCGAGGGCACCGCCAAGGTCCTCGGCATCTCTTTCGGCTGGACGACGAACCTGATCTCGCTGCTGGTGCTCCTCCTGTGGATTCCCCTGCGGGAACTGCCCGGCCTCGGCACACTCCTCAACGTCGCCATCGTCGGCTTCGCCGCGGACGCCACCGCCACCGTCCTCCCCCACCCCCAGGGGACACCTGCCGCGATCGGGTACCTCGCCGTCGGCCTGGTCGCCCTGGCCTTCTTCGACGCGCTCTACCTTGGTGCCCAGTTCGGATCGGGCCCCCGCGACGGCATCATGACCGGACTCGTCCGGCTCACCCGCCTACCCATCGCCGCGGTGCGCACCGGCATCGAAATCACCGTCGCCACCGCCGGCTGGCTCCTGGGCGGAACCGTCGGCCCCGGAACCGTGCTCATCGCCCTGTGCATGGGGCCCCTCGTCGGCTACTTCCTGCCACGCGTGGCAGTTCGCCTCCCCGCCGTCGCCGCGGACGAGGCGTTCACCCGTGCTTGATCCGTGCCCGACGGCCTGACCTGTGGTTCCCCGCCTTGGACGGAATGGGCGGCGCCTCCTTCTGCGTACCGCGATTCCCCCCCGGCCCCCCCGACCGTTCTGGCGCAGGAGTGGCACGGGTTCCGCGCTGGTGGCCCTCTCGACGGGGACTACGGGCGCAGCGGTCTAAGGTGCGCTTCGCTGTCCAGGGGTTTGGCGGGGTCCAACTCGGTTGACCGCGGTCCGTACAGATGCTGTACTCCGCTGCTGTGCAGCGACCTCGGAGGGTCCGCGCCCGACCGTCGGACCGGATGACTACGGGAGGGGCTTCTACTCCTGATCTGCGGCGCACCGGTTGAGAAGAGGGGGCGGCGTGGAAGTCTTTCGTTTCGAACGCAACGAGTGGGTTGTCACCGGGCACGGCAGCACCGGCCTCCATGCGACCCGCATCGCCACTGGTGAAGGCTCGGTGCACCTCACCTGCCTAAGCGTGGAGCCAGGCGGCGTCATCGGCACGCACCCCGCGCCCGTGCCCCAAGTGTTCATTGTCACCGCAGGTGAAGGCTGGATCGCCGGCCCCGACGGGGAGCGCGTCCCCATCGCTGCTGGTCAAGGGGTCCGGTGGGAACAAGGTGAGGTTCACACTTCGGGAACTGACGTTGGCTTCACGGCGATCGCAATCGAAGGTTCTTCCATGGAGCTCTTCAAGTCTGCGGTTCCTGGGGACTGACCGACCACGAGCACGCCGAGTTCCGACGTTCCGAAAGGTCCTGTCGATCGACGGCAAGCGATCAGTTCTTCTGGGTCTTGTCGGGGATCTCCGCGACCTGCGTCTTCGCTGGTCGCGGAAATGCTCCGGTGCGCCTGAGCGGGTGGCTGTCGTCGTCGTTGGTCGTTGCGGAGCACCCTCGGACGGCCCACAAGCCGCGCTGGAAGCGCAACGGCTGACGGCTGACCGACAGGCGGCCCCGTTCTCTCCGGACGTGCCCGCCCCGCCTGTTGGTCCGCCGGCCTGATCGCCCTCTGGCATGACGTGACGTCAGATCTCGTCCCGCACCGCCCTGCTGAATGCGGCCCCGGCTTATTGAACGGGTTCGAAATTCTCTTCCGTGACCTGTGAGCCTGTTGTTAGGATCCGATCACTCGGGTGTGGGGGGCGGGGGACGCCGGGATTGGCCGGCTTGCTTGCTGCGAGTGCTGAGGACCGAGCCGATTCCCCCGCCTGTTCCCAGGTCCGTTCGCGTCAGGGGTGGAATCAAGTGGCCAGACGTGTCCTCCTCCGCAGTGCCGTCACGACGGTCGTGTCGCTGTCGCTGGCTGTCGGTCCTGCCTCCTGGGTCGCGTCGGCCGATGCAGGAACGTTCACTGCGGCCACGATTCCCGCGACCATGCGCGTCACACCGGGCTCCGGCTCCGTGGTGAGCGTCGGGCCTTCCGGGTTCCTGCACAGCGCCACCACCACGAGCGGTCCCTCCGGATTGGAGTGGACGGGCGCGGACGGCTCGACCCGAAAGCTTGAAGGCACGCATCTGTACGACCCCGTGGAGTACTACGGAGCGGCATCGGACGTCGTGGCGCTGCCGCCCAGCGGTGGCACGGGCGACGTACTGCTGCGGAACATGGTCACCGACGAGACCACGACGGTCACAGTCCCCGCAGGTCAGCTGTACAGCAGGGTGATCGGGACCACGGTGGTGACCAAGGGCGGAGCCGGTGCCGACGGGTACTGGACCGAGTTTCATCTGCTGAGCGATGAGAACGGGACCACGGTGGACCGCCGTGTGACAGGCCTTCCGGAGGGTGCCTCCGTCACCGCTGTCGGCCGGGCCGGCGTCCATGGGTTCCTCTCATTTCTGAACGTCCCCGGCGAGGACGTCGGACAGTACGCCTGGATCGATCTCCGCACCGCGGAAGCCACGTTTCTGCCGTACGGCACGGTCTATGGGAATTCCGTGGTGACCGCCCTTCACCTGGTCACCCCCCAGGCCGATGGCGTGCGGATCTATGAGCAGGGCCGGTTCGACACCCCCGTGCGCGAGGTTCAGATCGGTCTCAAGGACGCGAAGGTTCTCGGCGTCGTCGGCGACTCGCTGATCGTGGGCCGCTATGACGCTTCGCTCGGTCAGAAGGCGTCCGGAGCGTCCATCTGGAAGGTCGTGGCCGTCCCCTTCGACGGTTCCGGCGAGCGGACGCTTCTCGCCCGTGCGGTGGCGGACCGTGTTGCCGTCCGGCCGGACGGCGGCGTTCAACTCGTCGGCGGCCAGTCCGCGGAGGACTACGGCTACCAGGACATCACCGCCGGGGCGGACGGCGTACCGTACGCGGCTCGTGTGCTCGGCATCCCGCCGGTCCCGATGGCGCTCCAGCGGCTGACGCTGGATCACAACACCCTCACAACACTGGAGTTCGGTGACGGGGGCACCTTCGTATACGACCGCCCCCTCACCGAAACCGCGCCCGGATACGGCGAGCGCGTGCGGATCGGCGGCCTGCCGGCCCCGTACAACAAGTGCAGCGTCGCCTGGGGGCTGTGCCCCGAGCTGTATCCCACCGGGGACGGCCGGACCGTGTACCGCGGGACAGTGAGCGTGGACAGCGGCTGGCAGCCCAAGCTGTTCGTCGTGGGCAAGGGCGGGACGTTCCCCGGAACGCCGATCGAAACGGGCATCCAGGATTCCTTCGACGATTCCCCGGACCAGATGAGGATCGTGGGGGCATCCGAAAACCTGGTGCTGGTCGAAGGGAGACCTGCCGGCGGCAGCCGGGAACTCCGGGTCGTGGACATCGACTCCGGCAAGGTCGTGCACACGGAGCCGTACCAGAGGGGTGCGATCTGGGGGACCACTCTGTGGTCCTCGGCTCCGGGCGGCAAGGTCACGGCCAAGGACGCGCGCACCGGGGCCTCGCTGACGTCCTTCACGGTGAACAGCGGGTGCTCCTCGATGGTCGACCTGCAGGCCGTCGGCCGGTGGCTGTACTGGACGTGCAACGTGAGCATCGCTCCGTACGCCGCGGGCGGCGTCTACGACCTCCAGTCCAGGAAGAACATTCCGCTTCCCTCCACCGCGCAGGCCTACCTCGGCGACGGTGTCGTCGCCGTCCGGGGCGGGCAGGGGCTGGCTGTCTACGGCCTGCAGACCGGGACGGCCGTCCAGCGGTGGTCAACCGACGCCGCGGGGCTTGTGGCGCTCGACCCTCGCAGCGGTGACCTTGCGTACTCCACGCTGGACCAGGCTGTCCACGTCCTGCACACCGGGCGGCCCCAGGCGGCCCTGGTTTCTCCCTACCGGAACGTCACCGCGCGGGTGGAGACGGACGTGACCCCGGTCTCCTGGCGCGGTGAGTGGTGGCTTTCCGAGCCGACGGCTTCCTGGAAGGTGGAGATACGCCACGAGGCCACGGGCCGCGTGATGGCCACGCGCAGTGGCGGACCGGCCGAGTACTCGATCGCGACGACCTGGAACGGCCGGGACACGGCAGGCGGACTGCTTCCCAACGGCTCGTACACCTGGACGCTGACGGCTCAGCCGGCGGACGGGCAGGGAGCGGCCTTGGTCCAGTCCGGCACGGTCCGGTTGACGGGTGGCACGGCGGTATGGCGGGACCACGCCGGCGGCTCGGCGCTGCCCGACGGTGTCGGCGACCTCCTGACGATGAACTCCTCGGGCGCGCTGACGTTCCAGCAGGGCACGGGCAAGGGCACGTTCTCGGGGAAGGTCAGCGGCAGCGGCTGGGCGACCAGCATCCGTCCGGTGCCCGTCGGGGACCTGAGCGGTGACCGCTGCAACGACGTCCTGGTCCGGCTGAGCAGCGGTACCCTCCGCCTGTACAGGCCGGCGTGTGGGGCGGCGCTCAAGCCGACGACCCCGTACACGACGCTGGGCACGGGCTGGAACCAGTACGACGTCCTGACCTCCCCCGGTGACGTCACCAAGGACGGCCGCCCCGACCTGATCGCCCGCAACGCCTCGACCGGGGCGGTGTACCTGTACAAGGGCGTGAGCGGTGGCAAACTTGCCGCGCGCGTGAAGCTGGTCGACAACTGGAAGACGTACAAGAAGGTCGTCGGGGCCGGGGATCTGAACGGTGACGGGATCGGCGATCTCGTCACGCAGGACAAGTCGAACAACCTGTACCGGTACTTCGGCAAGGGCAACGGCACCTTCGCCACCCGCGCGAAGATCGCCACCGGCTGGGGGGCCTCGTACAACGCGGTCGTCGGCGTCGGGGACATCACCGGCGACGGAAAGGCCGATCTGGTCGCCCGGGACACCGCCGGGAATCTCTACCGGCAAACCGGCTACGGCAACGGATCCTTCGCCGCACGCGTGAAGATCGCCACCGGCTGGCAGGGCTACAAGGGCATTTTCTAACTGATCGTTTCAGAATGAGATCGGCGTGTCGGCTGGCAGTCAATGATCTTCATCGGCAGGGTCTGCGGAGTGTCCGATGATCTTGTCCCTGATGACTTGTGGAAGCGCATAGCGCCGCTGCTGCCGCAGCAGCCCGCGCGAAGGCACCGGCACCCAGGCCGGCTTCGGGTGCCTGACCGCGTTGCGCTGGCGGGCATCATCTACGTGCTGCGCAAAGGTGTGGCTTGGCGGGACGTACCCGCACAGGTGGTGGGCTGCTCGGGCGTGACCGCCTGGCGTCGCCTGCGGGACTGGACCGAAGCCGGTGTCTGGCCCCGGTTGCACGCGGAACTCCTTGCCGAACTACGCAAGACGGGCTTGCTGGAGATGGACGACTGCGCGATCGACGGCTCCCATGTCAGGGCCCTCAAAGGGGGGACCATGTCGGGCCGTCGCCGGTCGATCGAGCCCGCCCCGGCTCCAAGCACCACCTGATCGTCGACTGCCGCGGCACCCCGTTGGCGGTGTCCGTGACCGGCGGGAACCGGCATGACGTGACGCAGCTGATCCCGCTGCTGGACGCGATTCCCCGAATACGGGGAGTTCGGGGACGTCCGCGCAGCAAGCCCAAGCGCCTGTTCGCGGACCGCGGCTACGACTACGACAAGTACCGCCGGCTGCTGTGGAAGCGAGGCATCAAGCCCCTCATCGCCCGCCGTGGCGTCGCCCACGGCTCCGGCCTGGGCAAGACTCGCTGGGTCGTCGAGCGCACCTTCGCCTGGCTCCATCAGTTCAAACGACTGCGGATCCGCTACGAACGCCGCGCCGACCTCCACCAGGGCCTCCTGGAACTCGCCTGCAGCATCATCTGCCTCCGACGACTCCGACCTTCATTCTGAAACGATCAGTAAAGCGCCAACGCGGGGCGAGGGACCAGGTTGGGGAGTGCATCCCGGACCTGGTCCCTTGTCTTTGGAGCGGGTGACGGGGATTCGAACCGGCGCTCTGAGCCTGGGAATCACCGGGCGAATCGAGCCGGAGGGACTGCTGACCTGCGCAAAGCGCGTACAGCCGGTCGCCGGAGAGATGCTGCCGTGACCGCGACTGACCGCTGTTCTCCCCACTTTCTGGCACGCATCTGGCACGGCTCCAGACCGTCGTCACCAAGCCGGTCGTGGATCTTGGCGTTCCGTCGAGAGTTTTGTGGGAACAGTGCTGCCCACGTCCGTTCGCCACAGATACCCCGGGCTCGGTGAGTAGTCGTCGGTCGGCGGTGCTGGGGGGTAGAACCTTTGAGTTCGCGGGAGCGGTACCTCGACCAGTCTGCCATCGTGGATCATCCACAGGCCGAAGCAGTCGTCCTCCTCGTCATGGATCAGTACCTGCACGTTGCCCGGGTTGGCCCAAGGAAGCGACTCCAGGTGCTTGAGCAGTCCGGAGCGCGTCCAATTTCTGTAGAACTCGATGACCCATCCACCGGCGAACAG
The DNA here is from genome assembly GCF_033792805.1 of Streptomyces sp. PA03-1a. NCBI lineage: Bacteria > Bacillati > Actinomycetota > Actinomycetes > Kitasatosporales > Streptomycetaceae > Streptomyces > Streptomyces sp. PA03-1a. Next base: position 21,499 of record NZ_JARAVO010000078.1, on the reverse strand, counting down.
GCCGAGCGGCTTGAATTCACCCTTCCAGCTGCGCGACCCGTCCGAGCGGGTCAGCGGTTCCATGACCTCGTCCTCGTACGTTGCCAGCACGATGACCTGCGCAATTCTGCTCATGCCGGCATATCACCGCACGCCGCACGGCAACGGCAACCCATTTCGGACTGGAAGGAGCCGCCCCGTCTGCGGCGACGCCACGCACGCCGGAAAGGGACCATGCCGCAAGCCTGGCCGAGGTTGGTCATAGCGACCCCCGCTTTAGGAGCGAGGTGGGGCGGCCCTTGTCCTGACCTGGGGTTCCAGGCCCTGGGTGGAGTCCGGCAGCACGCACCCTGGCGCACTTCTATTCCCCGTGGGACCCCGCTCGTTCTGGGACGGATGTGGCACGCGAGACCTTGGGTTGGTGTGTCTCTTACCTGCTGCCATGGTCTGCAGGTGTGCCGTGCGCGTATCGGTCAGAAGGGAGGTTCGAGATCACCGCGGCCATCGCTGTGCGGCCCCCGGTCCTCGGCCTCCTCCGAAAGAGGCTCCGGGCCGGGCGGATGGTGGCCCCATGTTTTGAGGGCCCTCCACGCGACGCGCCGGTTGGGCTCGTAGCTGCTGGTGTCCAGGATGCGGTGCGCGTGCCCGGCGAGGTGATCACGGTGCTCGGCGAGCGCGGGGTGTTCGGCGAGGATGAGCGCGGCCATGACGGCGGCTTCGCGCACGTTCTTGTGGCTGTCCTGCAGGAAGGGCGCGACGGCCCGGTAGAGCATCGGACGCAACTCCCGGAAGGCCGCCACGGTGGTGTCCGGGGCGAAGCCTGGCCAGTACTCCTCGTTGCGGGCGACGATCTCGTCGGAGGCGTCGTGAAGCGTGGAAGCCAGCCAGCCCAACAACGTCGCGCGGATGGGGATGTCGCGATAGGGCCGTCGCGTCATGGCCGCCGGGTGGGTGAGGATGGCAGCGACGTACATGGCGGCGGGGGCGGTGGCTTCGTAAATGGTGTTCTGGTGGCCGACCAGCTCACCCAGCTCCTGCAAAGCCGTGACCTGGACCTTGGGATCGGGCTCCAAAAGTTGCGTCAGAACCTTAGGAAGGTCCTCACCGGACCCGAAAGCCGTCTGGAGCGAACCCCAGTTGGTTTCCGCCAGGACAACCTGGTAGGGCGGCAAGTCAGGCTCGCGGGGTGCCCCGGCATTGGAACGACTGTGGGTCACAGGCCAAATCTAGACCAGACTTCTGACACCATCCCCTTCCGGGTCAGTCCCTCGGTCTGCGGTCCGGCCATAGGCCGCTGCTGCGCGTGTGGCATGTCACCAGTTTGGAAGACGTCGTATGCGGATGGCCGCTGACCTGGCGACTCTGGCGCCGCCGTTCCCCGCGAGTCCCCGCTGCGTCCCCCTGGCAGGCCGGGTGGGATCTGCTGCGCTTCGCTCTCGTATGCGAGTTCCGGCGTTAGGCGATCGCCGGTCGGCGAGTCCTGGCCAGGGGTTCGGGGACTCGGTGACCGGAGAACTGGATGAGGCCGCGGACCGCTTCGCGGGCCAGGTGGGGGGAGTGGACTTGTTCGGGAGCCAGGGTTTCGGCTTCGAGGAGTGCGGCTGTGGCCTCGCCGACGTGCCGCTGCTGCGCGTGCGCTCGCGCCACGGACCTGGATCGGCAAAGAGAGGTCGCAGAGGGTCTGGACCGCTTGGTCCGGGAGCGGCGTGAAGCAACGAATCACGCAGCATCTGGCACGGATCTGGCACGAGACGCTTGATCCGGTCTGGAATCAAAGAAGCCCCGGGCTGCTTGCCTGGGGCTTTCTGCTGGAGCGGGTGACGGGAATCGAACCCGCGCTCTGAGCTTGGGAAGCTCATGTTCTACCATTAAACTACACCCGCGTAAGACACCTGTTGAGGCATCTGACCTCGCACACTGTACCCCATGCCCGGCCCCGGACGCATACCTCCGGGGCCTTCGTGTTGCCTCCGGAATGGCGTGCGTGGGGAGGCGCGGGAGGCGTACGGTGAGGGGGACCCGGGGTGCCTGAGTGGGCGGAGTGCCGCGTGAGGCGGGGGTGGGTTCATCCCCTAATGTGGCTTTCGTCGTTGAGGTACCGGGGAGAAGGGGAGCGATGGATCGCACCGTCGTTCGTTGTGCCGAAGGGCACGTTTTCAGCACCGCCACGTTCCCGATGCAGAACCTGGGCGCCGGAAGGCTCGGCCCCGGGCGCTTGATCAGGTGTCCGCGGTGTGCGCGGCTGCGGAGCGCCGTCCCCGTGGCGGCTGACAGCGGCAAGTAGCCGCGCAGGTCCGGACACGCAGGTCGGACGTGACGCGGGGGCTCCGGGCCGGGTCGGCTCGATTCGGCCCGGAGCCCGGTCCCCGCGTAACCTGCTTGCGTGCTTCTCTCTGACAAGGACATCCGGACCGAGATCGACAACGGGCGGGTCGGGATCGACCCGTACGAGCCGTCGATGGTGCAGCCGTCGAGCATCGACGTCCGGCTGGACCGCTTCTTCCGGGTGTTCGAGAACCACCGGTACCCGCACATCGACCCGGCCGTCGAGCAGCCGGACCTGACGCGGCTGGTGGAGCCGGAGGGGGACGACGCGTTCATCCTCCACCCCGGGGAGTTCGTGCTGGCCTCGACGTACGAGGTGATCTCCCTGCCGGACGACATCGCCTCGCGCCTGGAGGGCAAGTCGAGCCTCGGCCGGCTGGGGCTGCTGACGCACTCGACGGCGGGCTTCATCGACCCCGGTTTCTCGGGGCACGTGACGCTGGAGCTGTCGAACGTTGCCACCCTGCCGATCAAGCTCTGGCCGGGCATGAAGATCGGGCAGCTGTGCCTCTTCCGCCTGACCTCGTCGGCGGAGTTCCCGTACGGCTCGGACAAGTACGGCTCGCGGTACCAGGGGCAGCGGGGGCCGACGCCGTCGCGTTCCTACCTCAACTTCCACCGGACGAAGGTCTGAGCGCATGAGCGGGCCGGCGCGGGAGAACCTGACGTACGAGGCCTTCGGGCAGGCGGTGCGGGACCTGGCGCAGACGATCGCCGACGACGGCTTCGAGCCGGACCTCGTGCTGTCGATCGCCCGCGGCGGGGTGTTCGTGGCGGGCGGGCTCGCGTACGCGCTCGACTGCAAGAACATCCACCTGGTGAACGTCGAGTTCTACACCGGGGTCGGGACGACGCTGGAGATGCCGGTGATGCTGGCCCCGGTGCCGAACGCGATCGACTTCTCCGACAAGAAGGTGCTGATCGCGGACGACGTCGCCGACACGGGCAAGACGCTCAAGCTCGTCCGCGACTTCTGCGCCGACCACGTCGCCGAGGTGCGCAGCGCGGTGATCTACGAGAAGTCGCACTCGCTCGTGAAGTGCGACTACGTCTGGCGGCGCACCGAGGACTGGATCAACTTCCCCTGGAGCGTCCTGCCTCCGGTGCGCGGGGCGGGAGAGCCGATCACCCCGTCGAGGGATGCGCTCTGATCCATGCCGCGCCGCGCCTGCACTTCGTGGCCGGGTCCTTCGTGAACTTCCGGGACCACGCGTTCCAGGACGCCGGCGGGCACGCGTTCCGCTGGGTCTCCCACAAGGCGTTCCGTTTCCCGCCCGGGGCGGGTGACCGGGAGTTGCCGGGGCGCTGATCGCCCACGAGCAGTTCCGCTACGACTACGCGGGGGAGGCGACGTCGAGCCGGACGGCACGCGCCACGGCTCGTACCGGCTCGAACGCATCGGCCCGGACGCCTACCGACCGGTGGCCCCCGCTGACGCGATCCGGACGCTTCGGGGCCGGGTCGCCCGGTACGACAGGGTCCCCGCGTCCCCGGAAGCTGTGCTCGAGGAGCGGGTGTACCGCGTGATCGGCCCCGGGACCGGCTGCCACCGCCTGGCCGACCCGGGCAGGGACGCGTTCCACGACTGGGGCGGTGTGCACTGTGACTTCCACGCTTACGCGTAAGGGGCGCCACTCCTGGAGTGGCGCCCCTTACCCGTGGTTCCGGTTCCCCGTGCCGGGGTGGCGGGCGGGCCTCAGATCACCGGGAGCTTGAAGAGCACCAGCAGCGCGATCAGCTGGATCGACGCCGCGCCCAGGGCCTTGGGCCACGGGAGGTCGTGGGACTTGGAGACCATGGAGGTCAGCAGGGCGGCGCAGCCGATCCAGGTGGCCCAGCCGAGGAACTGGACGAAGCTGTTGGCGCTGCCCAGGAAGACGGCGAAGACCAGGCGCGGGGCGTCGGTCAGCGAGGTGACGAGCATCGCCAGGCCGATGGTGGGCGCCCAGGCGCCGTCGCCGCCGAGCTGGCGGGCGAGGGCGTTGGTGACGGCGCCGAGCATCAGGCCGCAGAGGATGACGGCGATGGCCGTGCACACCACCCAGGGGACGCTGTTGGACAGGGTGGCGTCGAGCACGTCCTCGCGGGCGGTGTCGAAGCCGAAGACGGCGAGCAGCCCGTAGAGGAAGGTGACGATCAGGGCGGGGCCCCACACCTGGTAGTCGCGCATCTGCCAGAAGGTGGCGGACGGGCGCATGACGATCCCGCTCAGCAGCTGCTTCCAGCCGAGCCGGGGGCCGGCCGGGGGCGCCATGGTGTGGCCCGCGCGGTAGGTGGACACCTGGTCCGGGTGCTGCGGGGACTGCGCTTCGTAGGGGTCGTAGGCGTCGGGCGCGTCGCCGATGGAGAAGGCGCGGGTGTGCCCGGGGTTGTTGTCGTACGAGGGCGCCGGCGCCGCGGAGCCGCCGAAGTACTCGGGCTCACCCTCGGCGGCCGGTGTGAAGCCGTGGTGGGGCTGCTGCCCGCCCGGCGAGGTGTTCTGCTGCGGGTAGCCGCCGTACTGCTGATGCGGGTGCTGCACGTCCCCGTCCCGTCCGCGTCCGTTCCTGAATCCAGCCACGCCTCGAACGTACCCGTTCACGGGGGCGGAGGGCGGTGCCCCCCGCCCCCGGAGGGGCATTGCTGCCAAGCTGTGACAGATTCCAGGCCCGCGCGGGCGGCCCGTGCGGGCGGCCCGGACCGACCCCGGATCAGCCCAGGATGTCGCCCAGGTTGGGGGCGCCGCTGGTGGAGACGCCGAGGGCGGTGGGGCTGAAGGTGCCCACCGTGGAGGTGCTGATGCCGCCGGAGGTGCCGCGCAGCTGCCACAGGGCGCCGTTGCCCGTGTTCTTGCCGGGGGCGGCGACGGTGAGGTCGGCGTGCCGGTCGCCGTCGACGTCCTTGAGGAGGACGGTCCAGCCGAAGCGGTCGACGGCCTCACTGGAGCCGGGGACGCCGGGGGTGCCCTGGTTGAGCGAGAGCGCGCCCGAGGTCATGACCCCGACCGGCGCTCCGCGCAGGACGAGGGCGGCGCCGGCCGCGGTGACCTTGCCGATCGTCTCGTCGCTGACGCCGACGACCAGGTCGGCGCGTCCGTCGCCGTCGACGTCGCCGGTGGCCACGGACTCCCCGAAGGCGTCCCCGTACTCGTCCTCGCCCGGTATCCCCGGAGTGGCCTGGGTGAGGGTCTGGGAGGGCTGTACGGAGACGCCCTCCGGGCCGCCGAGGTGGATGTGGACCGCGCCGCCGCCGAAGGCGTCGTTGATGTTGCCGGGGTCGCCGACGACGAGGTCGTCGCGGCCGTCGCCGTTGAGGTCGCCGGTGGCCACGGGCCGCGCGAAGGCGTCCCCGCCGGCCAGGGTGACGGGATGGCCGAGCCCGGAGGCTGCACCGCGGTAGGTGACCACGGTGGGCTGTGCGGTCGTGGTGCCGATGCCGTGGACGACGAGGTCGGCGACATGGTCCCCGTCCAGGTCTCCGGAGGTCAGGGTGATGGGCAGGTAGCCGTCCTTCTTGAGCGGGACCTTCAGCGCGTAGCGGGCCGTGGCCGTGGATGCCTTGGAGAAGCCGCCCTTCAGGACCCAGACGTCGGTGCCCTTGCCGGACACCGCCAGGTCGGGCTTGCCGTCGCCGCTGAAGTCCGCGACGGCGAGCGACCACCCGAAGCGGTCGTGGGCCGTGGGCGCCGGGTCGGCGACCGTGGTGGCCCCGGACAGGCCGGAGCGGCTGCCCCAGACGACGGTCACGGAGCCTGCGTCGGTGTCGCTGCCGACGTCCTCCCCGGGGCTGCCGACGACGAGGTCGGCGTAACCGTCGCCGTTGAGGTCGCCGGATGCCACCGAGTCCCCGAAGGCGTCGCCCTTCTCGGCCGTGCCCGGGACGCCGGCGGAGTTCTGGGTGACGACGGTCCGCCGGCCGGCGGACAGGCCCTTGGCGGAGCCGTACACGACGGCGATGGCCCCGGCGCCCGCGTGGCCGCCGACGTGGGCCTGGCCCGCGGCGGCGACGACGTCGCGGTAGCCGTCGCCGTTGAAGTCGTCGGAGTACCGGGCGGGGGCGGCGTACGCCTGGGGCGCGCCGGCGGTGAGGGGGACGAGACCGCCGGCGAGCAGGAGCGCGGCGGCCGCGGCGAGGCGGGGGTGGTGCATGAGTGGGGGTTCCTTCGTGCCGGGCGGCCGCCTCCCTGGCGGGGAGGTGGCCGCCGGTGGTGGGTCAGTTGCCGAAGTTGGCGCCGAACAGGGGGCTTCCGGAGGTGGAGACGCCCACGGTGCTGGGGGCGATCGACAGCGCCCCGCTGATGCTGATCTTGGTGCCGTCGGAGCGCAGGGCGGTGACGGCGCCGTTGCCGCCGTTCTCGCCGTAGGTGGTGACGGTCAGGTCGGCCTTGCCGTCGCCGTTGACGTCGTCGAGGTGGAGCTCGCCGCCGAACTGGTCGTACTTCTCGTCCGAGCCCGGCACGCCCGCGGTGTTCTGCGTGAAGTACTGGTAGCCGGCCGTGGTGTTGAGCCCGGTCGGCGAGCCGTACAGGAGGGTGACCGAGCCGGCGTCGACGACCCCGTTCAGGTCCTCGCCCGCGGAACCGACGGCGAGGTCCTGGAAGCCGTCGCCGTTGACGTCGCCGAGGTGGAGCTCGCTGCCGAAGGCGTCGCCCTGCTCGGAGCCGCCAGGGATGTTGCCGCTGTCCTGGGTGATGGACGTGGCGCTGCCGGGGCCGGTGGCGGTGCCGTAGACGACCTTGACGGTGCCGCCCTTGACGGCGCCGGGGACGCTGGGCTCGCCGCCCGTGCCCGGGTCCCAGCTGACGCCGATGACGATGTCGCCGTGGCCGTCGCCGTTGACGTCGCCGATGCCGGTGATGACGCCGCCCTGGAGCTTGACGGCGCGCGAGGCGACGAGGCCGGAGGCGGAGCCGGGGAGGTAGTAGTTGGCGTTCCAGCCGTAGTCGCTGGTGGTCTCGTAGCCGTCGACGATCAGGTCGCTCATGCCGTCGCCGTTGACCTCGCCCGCGGTGAGGTTGAGCGGTCCGGTGTCGCCGCCGGACTGGATCGGGGGCTTGACCGTGTAGCGGCCGCCGGAGGTGCCGCTCTTGGTGATGCCGCCCTTGTAGACGTAGACGGTGCTGGCGGAGGAGCCGACCGCGAGGTCGTCCTTGCCGTCGCCGTCGAAGTCGGCGGCCGCGAGGGAGCGGCCCCAGCGGTCGTGGCTGCTGGGCGCGGGGTCGGCGAGGGTGGTGCCCCCGGTGAGGCCCTTGGAGGAGCCCCACAGGATGGTGACCATGCCGCCGTCGACGTCGCTGCCGAGGTCCTCGGAGGCGGCGGCGACGGCCAGGTCGCTGAAGCCGTCGCTGTTGAAGTCGCCGACGGCGGTCATCCAGCCGAAGCCGTCGCCCTTCTCGGCACCGCCGGGGACGCCGGAGGTGTTCTGGCTGATGACGCTGCGCCGGGCGGCGGTGAGGCCGTTGGAGGAGCCGTAGAGGGCGACGACCTGGCCGGCGCCCTTCAGGCCGCTCACGTAGGCGTTGCCGGCGGAGAAGGCGACGTCGGCGTAGCCGTCGCCGTTGAAGTCCGCCTTGTGGCCGGTGCCGGTGGCGGAGGCGGGGCTCGCCGCGAGGGCGAGGAGGCCGCTGGTGAGCGCGGCGGCTGCGGTCGCCGCGAGGGCGACCCGGGTGCGCTTGTGCATGCGGGTGTACTCCTGTGCATGCGGGGATGCCCGTGGGCATCCGCAGTCTGTGGAGGGGCCGCCGCGCCCGTTCACCCGGTGTTCAGCCGGATGGCGGACGCGGTTGGCACAACTCAGACCCGCGACCACCCCAAACAGTTGCGTGAGAGGCGCAAATCTTTTCGAGTGACCTGTGGGACGTCCGCGCCGCGCACCGGCTTCAGGAGCAGAGCGTCGCCCCGAAGGCCAGGCCGCCGGTCGGCCGGGGCAGCCCGAGAGCGGCCGCGGTGAAGGTGGCCGAACCGGTGGCGGTGATGCCGGAGGCGGTGCCGCGGAAGGTCCACACGCGGCCGCTGTTCGCGTCCTCGCCGGGGGCGGCGACGGAGAGGTCGGCGCGGCCGTCGCGGTTCAGGTCGCGCAGCAGGAGCCCGCATCCGGAGGTGCCGCCGAAGCCGTCGCCGCGCTCGTTGCCGCCGGGCACGCCCGCCGAGTCCTGGTGGAGGGCCCGGGCCCCGGTGGCGGTCAGGCCGGAGGGGGAGCCGGGCAGGACGGTGACGCTGCCCGCGTCGGCCACCGTGCCGACGTCCTCGCCGGGCACCCCGACCGCGAGGTCCGCGCGGCCGTCACCGGTGAGGTCCGCCGCCGCCAGGGCCGCCCCGAAGCGGTCGCCGGCCTCGTCGCTGCCGGGTACGCCCACCGTGTCCTGGGCGAAGTCCACCGGGGGCCGTGTGGCGGCCGGGCCCTGGGCGCTGCCGTACAGGACGCGCACGATGCCGCCGGCACGGGTGGGCAGCGGGTGCTCGGGCACCCACGGCTCCTCGGTGTCGTGGATGCCGAAGCCCGCGCCGCCGACGGCGACGTCCGCGCGGCCGTCCCCGTCGAAGTCGCCGACCGCCAGGGCCTCGCCCGTGGTCTCGCCGTACCAGGACGGCGCCCGGACGAGGCCGGCCTCGGTGCCGCGCAGATAGGCGGTGCCGCCGCCGTCGAGGCCGTTGTACGCCACGGCCGCGTCCGTCCTGCCGTCGCCGTCGATGTCGCCGACCGCGAGGCGGATGCGCCCGACGAAGTGCGGGATGCCGTCGTCGGTGACGGTGGTGAGGGCGGCCGGTGCCCGGCCGGGGGCGAACGGGCCGAGGGCGACGGAGAGGCCCCCGCTCTCGTCGCCCCGGTTGCCGGTGACGATGTCGAGCCGCCCGTCGCCGTTGACGTCCGCCGCGGCCAGGCCGGCGAAGCCCGTGCCCTTGTAGGCGCCCGAGCCGGGCAGGGACGTGCCGCGCGTGAAGCCGGAGGAGCCGCCCCACAGGATGGTGATGCGGCCGGTGTCCTCCAGGGCGGACGCGTTCTCGCCCGGTGCGACGACGATCAGGTCCGCGTACCCGTTCCTGTCGAGGTCGCCGCTGGCCAGGCGGGCCCCGAACCGGTCGCCGGTCTCGGAGGAACCGGGGATGCCCGCGGTGGACTGGCTCACGGTGCGGCGGGCGGAGGTGCGGGGGCCGGCGGCCGACCCGGGGACCACGGCGACGTACCCGGCGGCCGTCTTGCCGCCCGCGGTCCCTCCCGGCACGCCGATCGCCAGGTCGGGGTAGCCGTCGCCGTTGAAGTCGTACGGCTTGGCGGGCGTGGCGGCCACGGCCGTCTGGGAGGGCAGGGCGAGGCAGGCTGCCGTCGCGGTGAGGGCGAGGGCGAGGACGCGAACGCGCACGGTGGCTCCCATCGGTGCGGAACAGGTGCCTGTGTGACGGGCCGGGTGGACGAAAGGTTGTGTCCGGGTGCACTCGGGGCGGACACCCGCGCGGGGGGATGCCGGCGGCCCGGTCGCGCGGTTGGGCATACGGCCCGGTGAAGCCCTACCGTTCGGGGCGGAACGGATCCGAAGGGACGGAAGTGCCGATGGTTGTCAGGGCCGTACGGAATGCCGCGCGCGGGACCGCGCGCACCTCAGCGCGTGCCGCGGTGGGCGCGGGGTTGCTGACCCTCGCGGTGACGGGGTGCGGGCTGCTGACGACCGACTCCGGTTCGCCGGACGCGCCGGCCGCGGCGAGCTCCCCCGCCGCCTCGTCCGCCGTGGGCGGCGTGCCGGTGAAGCCGGACCCCGCGGTGCTGGCCGCCCTGCCGGCCCGTCTGGAGGCGGACGGGACGACGATCACGGTGGGCGACCCGGCGGCGCCGAAGACCGTCCACATCTACGAGGACCCGCGCTGCCCGATCTGCAAGGCGTTCGAGACGGCCGCCGGGCCGCAGCTGGCGGCGCTGGCGAAGGCCGGTGAGGTCAAACTGCAGTACACCCTGGCCTCGTTCCTGGACGAGAACCTCAAGGGCAGCGGCTCGAAGAAGGCCGCGGGCGCCCTGCGCGCGTCCGTCGAGGCGGGTACCGGGGCCTTCGCGACCTACCACGAGCTGCTCTACGCCAACCAGCCGCAGGAGCAGGTGGACGGGTTCACCGACGCGTACCTGCTGGAGCTCGCCGGACGGGTGGAGGGGCTGCGCGGTGCGGCCTTCGACACGGCGGTGCGCAAGCAGTCGTACGGGGACTTCGTGACCGCCTCCGAGGAGGCCTTCGTCAAGAGCGGGGCCACGGGCACCCCGTACGTGAAGATCGACGGCACGGCGGTGTCTCAGGCCGACCTGCAGAAGCTGTTCGACCCCGCGTCCTTCGCCGCGCTGCTGCGGCAGTCCGGCATCGGCGGCTGAGGGCGTCGGGGAGCGGGAAGAGCGCAAGAACGCCGGTGGGCGCGTACGGGATCCGTACGCGCCCACCGGCGTTCCCAGGCCGGTCCGCGGACCGGCCTGCTCCACGTGCTACTTCGCGGGCTCCGGCTGCGGCTCGCTCGCCGTCTCCTGCTCGCCGTCGGGGTCGAGCGGGGTCCTGACCGAGTCCAGCAGCAGCTGGGAGACGTCGACGACCTGCAGCGACTCCTTGGCCTTGCCCTCGTTCTTCCTGCCGTTGACGGAGTCGGAGAGCATCACCAGGCAGAACGGGCAGGCGGTGGAGACGATGTCGGGGTTGAGGGACAGCGCCTCGTCCACGCGCTCGTTGTTGATGCGCTTGCCGATCCGCTCCTCCATCCACATGCGGGCGCCGCCGGCGCCGCAGCAGAAGCCGCGCTCCTTGTGGCGGTGCATCTCCTCGTTCCGCAGGCCCGGCACCTTGGCGATGATCTCGCGCGGCGGCGTGTAGACCTTGTTGTGGCGGCCCAGGTAGCAGGGGTCGTGGTAGGTGATGATGCCCTCGACCGGGGTGACGGGTACGAGCTTGCCCTCGTCGACCAGGTGCTGCAGCAGCTGGGTGTGGTGGATGACCTCGTACTCGCCGCCGAGCTGCGGATACTCGTTCGCCAGGGTGTTGAAGCAGTGCGGGCAGGTGGCGACGATCTTCTTCTGCGCCTTCGGCTTCCTGGTCGACTCGTCCTCGTCGTCCTCGCCGAAGGCCATGTTCAGCATGGCGACGTTCTCGGCGCCGAGCTGCTGGAAGAGGAACTCGTTGCCCAGGCGGCGGGCGGAGTCACCGGTGCAGTTCTCCTCGCCGCCCATGATCGCGAACTTGACGCCCGCGATGTTCAGCAGCTCGGCGAAGGCCTTGGTGGTCTTCTTGGCGCGGTCCTCCAGGGAGCCGGCGCAGCCGACCCAGTACAGGTACTCCACCTCGGTGAGGTCCTCGATGTCCTCGCCCACGACGGGGACCTCGAAGTCGACCTCCTTGACCCAGGCGAGCCGCTGCTTCTTGGGCAGGCCCCAGGGGTTGCCCTTCTTCTCCAGGTTCTTGAGCATCGTGCCCGCCTCGGACGGGAACGAGGACTCGATCATGACCTGGTAGCGGCGCATGTCGACGATGTGGTCGATGTGCTCGATGTCCACCGGGCACTGCTCGACGCAGGCGCCGCAGGTGGTGCAGGACCACAGGACGTCCGGGTCGATGACGCCGTTCTCCTCGGCGGTGCCGATCAGCGGGCGCTCGGCCTCCGCGAGGGCCGGCGCGGGGACGTCCTTGAGCTGCTCCTCGGAGGCCCTCTCCTCGCCCTCCACGGTCTTGCCGCCGCCGGCGAGCAGGTAAGGCGCCTTGGCGTGCGCGTGGTCGCGCAGCGACATGATCAGCAGCTTCGGGGAGAGCGGCTTGCCGGTGTTCCAGGCGGGGCACTGCGACTGGCAGCGGCCGCACTCGGTGCAGGTGGAGAAGTCGAGGATGCCCTTCCAGGAGAACTGCTCCACCTGGCTGACGCCGAAGACGTCGTCCTCGCCCGGGTCCTCGAAGTCGATCGGCTTGCCGCCGGAGGCCATGGGCAGCAGGGCGCCGAGCGCCACGGCGCCGTCGGCGTTCCGCTTGAACCAGATGTTCGGGAAGGCCAGGAAGCGGTGCCAGGCGACGCCCATGTCGGTCTTGAGGGCGACCGTGATCATCCAGATGAAGGAGGTCCCGATCTTGATCATCGCGGTCAGGTAGACCAGGTTCTGCAGCGTGCCGACGCTCAGCCCCTTGAAGGCCGCGACCAGCGGGTACGAGGCGAAGTAGGCGGCCTCGTAGCCGTGCACCTCCGCCAGGGCGCCCTCCAGGCCGCGCAGCGTCATGATCGCGAGGCCGATGATGAGGATGACGGACTCGACGAAGTAGGCCTGGCCGGTGTTGGAGCCCGCGAAGCGGGACTTGCGGCCCGCCCGGCCCGGCCGGGACAGCTGGCGGATCACGATGAGCGTGAGGATGCCGAGCGTGGTCATCAGGCCGATGAACTCGACGAACACCTCGTACGGCAGCCAGTGGCCGATGACCGGCAGCATCCAGTCGGCCTGGAAGAGCTGGCCGAAGGCGTTCACCAGGGTGAGCACGAGGGAGAAGAAGCCGACGGCGACGAACCAGTGGGCGACGCCGACGACGCCCCAGCGGTTCATCCGGGTGTGGCCGAGGAACTCCCGGACCACCGTGACGGTGCGTGCGCGCCAGTCGTCCGTACGGGTGTCCGCGGGGACGTCCTGGCCCAGTCGTACGAACCGGTAGATCTGGGCGATGGCGCGGCTGAACAGCGCAACGCCGACCACGGCGAGTACCAGCGACACGATGATCGCGGCGAGTTGCATGAGGGGGCTCCTCGGACCTGCGAGAGCGGAGGCTCGGGGCTGACGCCCGGCTGCCTACTAAGCAGTAACTTATTCGGTTCTCCTGAGACTACCCAGTATCGGCGCACGTGCGCAGCCGTGCCGCCGGTGATCTGTGTCGCTGAGGCGTGCCTTCCCTTGACGCCGGGGCGGTCCGGCGGTCGCTGGTCGTGGCCGTCCGTGCGCGGAGGGCTGGCCCATAAGTTGAGTCGCCACGACTCAGGTCTGTTGACAGCGTGAGAGCTGTGAGGCACCCTTGAGCCAGTTCCACTCAAGTAGGCAGCTGGAGGATTCCACCATGGCACGTGCGGTCGGCATCGACCTGGGCACGACTAACTCCGTCGTCAGCGTTCTCGAAGGCGGCGAGCCCACCGTCATCACCAACGCCGAGGGTGCCAGGACCACGCCGTCCGTCGTCGCCTTCGCCAAGAACGGCGAGGTGCTCGTCGGCGAGGTCGCCAAGCGCCAGGCCGTGACCAACGTCGACAGGACCGTCCGGTCGGTCAAGCGCCACATGGGCACCGACTGGAAGATCAACCTGGACGGCAAGGACTTCAACCCGCAGCAGATGAGCGCCTTCATCCTGCAGAAGCTGAAGCGGGACGCGGAGGCCTACCTCGGCGAGAAGGTCACCGACGCGGTCATCACGGTCCCGGCGTACTTCAACGACTCCGAGCGCCAGGCGACCAAGGAGGCCGGCGAAATCGCGGGCCTGAACGTCCTGCGCATCGTCAACGAGCCCACGGCCGCCGCCCTGGCGTACGGCCTGGACAAGGACGACCAGACCATCCTCGTCTTCGACCTCGGTGGCGGCACCTTCGACGTCTCGCTGCTGGAGATCGGCGACGGCGTCGTCGAGGTGAAGGCCACCAACGGCGACAACCACCTCGGTGGTGACGACTGGGACCAGCGCATCGTCGACTACCTGGTGAAGCAGTTCGCCTCGGGTCACGGCGTGGACCTGTCCAAGGACAAGATGGCGCTGCAGCGTCTGCGCGAGGCCGCCGAGAAGGCGAAGATCGAGCTGTCCTCGTCCACCGAGACCTCGATCAACCTGCCCTACATCACGGCCTCCGCCGAGGGCCCGCTGCACCTGGACGAGAAGCTCACCCGCGCCCAGTTCCAGCAGCTGTCCCAGGACCTGCTGGAGCGCTGCAAGATCCCGTTCCACAACGTGATCAAGGACGCGGGCATCCAGCTCTCCGAGATCGACCACGTCGTCCTCGTCGGCGGCTCGACCCGTATGCCCGCCGTCGCCGAGCTCGTCAAGGAGCTGACCGGCGGTCAGGACGCCAACAAGGGTGTCAACCCGGACGAGGTCGTCGCCATCGGCGCCGCCCTCCAGGCCGGTGTCCTCAAGGGCGAGGTCAAGGACGTCCTGCTCCTCGACGTCACCCCGCTGTCCCTCGGCATCGAGACCAAGGGCGGCATCATGACCAAGCTGATCGAGCGCAACACCACGATCCCGACCAAGCGCTCGGAGATCTTCACCACGGCCGAGGACAACCAGCCGTCGGTGCAGATCCAGGTCTACCAGGGCGAGCGCGAGATCGCGGCGTACAACAAGAAGCTCGGCATGTTCGAGCTGACCGGTCTGCCGCCGGCCCCGCGCGGCATCCCGCAGATCGAGGTCGCCTTCGACATCGACGCCAACGGCATCATGCACGTCTCCGCCAAGGACCTCGGTACCGGCAAGGAGCAGCGCATGACCGTCACCGGTGGCTCCGCGCTGCCGAAGGACGACATCGACCGCATGATGCGCGAGGCCGAGCAGTACGCGGAGGAGGACCACAAGCGCCGCGAGTCCGCCGAGACCCGCAACCAGGCCGAGCAGCTGGTCTACCAGACCGAGAAGTTCCTCAAGGACAACGAGGACAAGGTCCCCGGTGACGTCAAGACCGAGGTCGAGGCCGCCGTCGCGGACCTGAAGGAGAAGCTGAAGGGCGAGGACTCCGCCGCCATCCGCGAGGCGACCGAGAAGGTCGCCGCCACCTCGCAGAAGCTGGGCCAGGCGCTGTACGCCAACGCCCAGGCCGAGGGCGGCGCGGCCGGTGCGGCGGGCGGTGCCCAGCCCCAGGCCGACGACGACGTCGTCGACGCAGAGATCGTCGACGAGGACAAGAAGGACGGTGCCGCGTGACGGAGGAGACCCCGGGCTTCGAGCAGGAGCCTGACGTCCCCTCTGCCGAGGCCGGTTCCACCTCGCCGGGGGACTCCCCCGGCGAGGCGGGGCCCGGCGCCGGGTCCGCCGACCAGGCGGGCCCGGCGGCCCCGGCCGGGGACGCGAACGCCAACGTCGCTCTGCAGGCGCAGCTGGACCAGGTGCGCACGGCGCTCGGTGAGCGCACGGCGGACCTCCAGCGGCTCCAGGCGGAGTACCAGAACTACCGCCGCCGGGTGGAGCGGGACCGGATCGCGGTCCGCGAGATCGCGATCGCGAACCTGCTGACCGAGCTGCTCCCGGTGCTCGACGACATCGGCCGCGCCCGGGACCACAAGGAGCTGGTCGGCGGGTTCAAGTCGGTCGGCGAGTCCCTGGAGACGGTCGTCGCCAAGATGGGGCTGCAGCAGTTCGGCAAGGAGGGCGAGCCCTTCGACCCGCTGGTGCACGAGGCCCTGATGCACAGTTACTCGCCGGACGTCACGCAGACGACCTGCGTGCAGATCCTGCAGCCCGGGTATCGCATCGGTGAACGCACCATCCGCCCCGCGCGGGTGGCCGTCGCCGAGCCCCAGCCGGGCTCGCAGGGCACGCAGAAGAACGACGACACGGCGGACGAGGAGAACGGTGGCCCCGAACAGGGCTGACGTGGGTAGCGCACGGAAGGAGGGACGCCGGGGATGAGCATCAGCAGGGACTTGTTCGAGAAGGATCTCTACAAGGTCCTCGGCGTCCCGAAGGACGCCACCGAGGCGGAGATCAAGAAGGCGTACCGGAAGCTCGCCCGCGAGTTCCACCCGGACGCCAACAAGGGCGACGCCAAGGCCGAGGAGCGCTTCAAGGAGATCTCCGAGGCCAACGACGTCCTGTCGGACCCCAAGCGCCGCAAGGAGTACGACGAGGGCCGCGCCCTCTTCGGCAACGGCGGCTTCCGCACCGGCCCGGCCGGCCCGGGCGGGTTCGGCTTCGACCTCGGTGACCTCTTCGGCGGCGGCCCCGGCGGCACCACCACCCAGGGTGGCGGTTTCGGCGGCGGCCTCGGGGACGTGTTCGGCGGTCTGTTCAACCGCGGCGCCGGTACGACCCGTACGCAGCCGCGGCGCGGCCAGGACATCGAGACCGAGGTGACGCTGAAGTTCACCGAGGCGGTGGACGGCGCCACCGTGCCGCTGAAGATGACCAGCCAGGCCCCCTGCAAGGCCTGCTCCGGCACCGGCGACAAGAACGGCACGCCCCGGGTGTGCCCCACCTGCGTCGGCACCGGCCAGGTCTCGCGCGGCGGCAGCGGCAGCTTCTCGCTCACCGACCCGTGCACGGACTGCAAGGGCCGCGGCCTGATCGCGCAGGACCCCTGCGAGGTCTGCAGCGGCAGCGGCCGGGCCCGTTCGGCGCGCACCATGCAGGTGCGCATCCCGGCGGGTGTCATCGACGGGCAGCGCATCCGGCTGCGCGGCAAGGGCGCGCCGGGCGAGCGCGGCGGCCCGGGCGGCGACCTGTACGTCACCGTGCACGTCGACGCGCACCCGGTGTTCGGACGCAAGGGCGACAACCTCACCGTCACCGTGCCCGTCACCTTCGTGGAGGCGGCGCTGGGCGGGGAGATCAAGGTGCCGACGCTCGGCGGTCCCGCCGTGACCCTCAAGCTGCCCCCCGGCACGCCCAACGGGCGTACGCTGCGGGCCCGCGGCAAGGGCGCGGTCCGCAAGGACGGCACCCGCGGGGACCTGCTGGTCACGATCGAGGTCGCGGTCCCGGCGACCACCGAGGGCAAGGCGCTGGACGCCCTGGAGGCCTACCGGGAGGCGACCGCGGACGACGACCCGCGGGCAGAGCTGTTCGATGCCGCGAAGGGAGTCTGAGCCGATGAACACGAGCGGCGGCATGCGTGGCGGTCGGGGCCGCAACCCGTACGAGCTGACCGACGAGTCCCCCGTCTACGTCATCTCGGTGGCGGCCCAGCTCTCCGGGCTGCACCCGCAGACCCTGCGCCAGTACGACCGCCTCGGCCTGGTCTCGCCCGACCGTACGGCCGGGCGAGGCCGCCGCTATTCGGCTCGTGACATCGAACTCCTGCGCGAGGTCCAGCGCCTCTCCCAGGACGAGGGCATCAACCTGGCCGGGATCAAGCGCATCATCGAACTGGAGAACCAGGTGGCGGCCCTGCAGTCGCGGGTCGCCGAGCTCTCCGCGGCCCTGGAGGGCGCGGCGGCCGCCATGCAGCAGCGTGAGGCCGCCGTCCACGCCTCGTACCGGCGTGACCTGGTGCCCTACCAGGACGTCCAGCAGACCTCCGCGCTGGTGGTGTGGCGGCCCAAGCGGCCGGAGTGACCGGCCGCCGCTCACGTGACGACACGGCCTAGGCCAGTAGGTCCGCGGGGCCGCGCGAGACGCGGTGCAGATGGCGCCCCGAGGCGACCATCGCCTCCAGCAGTCGGTGGCCCTCCGCGGCGGGGACGAGCCCCCCGGCGCACGCCTCCCGTACGAGGTCGAAGGTCTCCTTGGTGGTGATGCCCCGCCGGCGCGCGAAGTCGCGGGCCGAGCGGTCGTCGGTGATCCAGACCGAGCCCCGGAACTCACGGCGTCGGGTGATCAGCACGCACGTCTCGGCCTCGCCGAGGTGCTTGGTCGGCAGGTGGGACGAGCCGCCGAAGACCGCCCGGCGCAGCCGGTCGACCTCCCGCAGTTCGGCGCCGTCGCTGATCTCCACGGGCTCGCCGAGCCACCCGGCCTCCGCCAGTCCGGCCAGCCGCGGCAGGAACCGCGCGGAACGGCCCGCTTCCCAGGCCACGGCCTGGGTCCAGCGGCCGCGGCCGTCCAGCACCTTCTCCAGCAGGAGCAGCCGGTCGACGGCCGCGAAGTTGCACAGGACGGTGTTGTCGGGGAACCACCACGTGGTCATGGCTGGAAGACCGGATCCCCTTCTTCCGCGTCCTGTTGCTCGATGCCGTTGCCCGGGGGCGGTTCGGGCGCGAGGAGGTCGTGCAGCCGTTCCACGTCGGTGCCCAGCAGCGCGGCCAGCGGACGCAGGGTCGTCTCCCCCGCCAGGTAGGCCTTGTACAACTCCGAGGCGACACGGGGCGGGAAGCGCTCCGCCGAGGCCCGCGAGGCCTGCTTCTGGTAGTCGTCGCCGGCGCCCGCGAGCAGGTGGCAGGCCTCGGTGGTGAGGGCGCGCAGCTGTTTGCGGCGTGCCACGTCGATGAGTCCCAGCTGGTGCAGCCTGGCCGCCAGCGCGCTCGGCGACACCCGGAAGCGCACGACGAGCCGCTCGAAGCCGGCGTCCGAGAGCCCGCCCTCCGCCGTCGCGGCCTGCGTCAACTCCCGTGTGGGCATCAGCAGATGCGACGCGAAGACGTTGGCCCTGACCTCGGCCAGGTCCTTCTGCCG
Organism: Streptomyces sp. PA03-1a; assembly: GCF_033792805.1. Taxonomy (NCBI): domain Bacteria; kingdom Bacillati; phylum Actinomycetota; class Actinomycetes; order Kitasatosporales; family Streptomycetaceae; genus Streptomyces; species Streptomyces sp. PA03-1a. Next base: position 2,928 of record NZ_JARAVO010000078.1, on the reverse strand, counting down.
GCCGGGGGCGACCCGGGACTCCACGACCACGCTCCGCGCGTCCCGGGCGAGGATGTGGCAGAGCTCGTGGGCCAGGGTGAAGCGCTGCCGCGTCCACAGGTCGGTGGGCGCGAGGAGGACGAGGCGGAAGGAGCCGGCCTGCCACGCCAGGCCGTCCACACCCTGGGGAAGCCCGGTGATGGCGACGTCCACCCCGAAGCGGTCCTCCATCGCCGCGATCAGCTCGTCCGTGTCCGTCCCCGCGGCCGGCAGCAGCTCCAGCACCTCGGCCGCCAGCCGCTCGCCCTGCGCCGCGTACCGCTCCGGCGCCGGGTCGACCTCGGGCACGGCGGGCAACTCCTTTGTGCGGCCCAGCAGCTCCAGCACCTCGAAGGCGTCGGCGAACCGCGCCGCGACCTCCTGCGCCCCCACCGGGTCGGCGGTGGTGTCGCCCCGCGTACGGGCCGCGAGCGCGGGGCGCAGCGGCTCGTTGCCGGTCAGCAGCCAGTCCACGCTCGTGCCGCCCGCCTCCGCGATCAGCGCCAGGTCGAGCGAGGTGAAACGGCGGACCCCGCTCAGCGACTTCGACAGCTTGTCGGGCGTGAGCCCGACCGACCGGGCGAAGGCGGCCTGGGTCATCGCCGCCGCGTCCATCACGGTGCGTACGCGTTCGATGACGAACGGATCCATGTCTACAGAGTAGGGCGGGCCTTGCGATAATCGCAAGGCCCGCCCTTTTCCGCTTGTCCTAGGACCTCATGGCGTCCGGATCGCGTAGCCCCCGCCGGGCAGCGACTCCGTTCCGTCCGCGTACACGGCGCGCACCCAGTAGAAGTGGGTGGTGCCGCGGGCGGCGGTGGTGTCGGTCCAGGCGGTGGCGGTGACCGGCTCCGAGGTGAGGCTCTCGTAGCGGCCGGTGTCGCGGTCCCAGCGGTAGACGAGGTAACCGACGGCGTCGGCCACGTCCTCCCATCCCAGCCGCACGCCGTCGCCGACGCCGGCGGCTGTCAAGCGGACCGGGGAGCCCTCGGGGGTCTCCATGGACGGGGTGAGGTCGAGCTCCGTGAACTCCACCACATTGGCGTCGTGGTCCAGGAGGAAGAAGGAGTTGCCCGAGATGTCCTGGGCGTCGACGAAGTAGCAGCCCTTCTCGCCGTCGGGCAGCCGCTCGGCGAGGTACTCGGTGGTGCCCGGGCTCAGCCACTCGACCACGTGGACGTCGTAGCAGGCCCGCTCCTCCTCGTCCTCGTACAGCTCACCGCGGTAGACCGCGTAACGGGCCAGGTCCGGCTCGGTGTTGGGGTCCCAGTGCAGGCGCACCCCGTACTCGGTCGGCACGACGGTCAGGCCGGCGACCTTGGCCGGGGGCTCCTCGTCGCCGGGGAGGGTGACAGCGGCCTCGCCGGAGAGGGGTGACTCGAGCCCGTCGGCGGTCTGGGTGACGGCGTAGTGGTACGTCACGCCGCGCCGCAGGGATTCCTTGTCGGTGCAGCTGAACCGGGCGGTGTCCCCGCCGAGTTCGCCCTCCCCGCTGATGGCGCAGTCCAGGGCGGTCGCGGTGGACGGGTCCACCGGCGAGGTGGTCGAGCGGTACACCGTGTACGACCCGACGGCCTGCTCCCTGGGCAGGCTCCAGGTCACCTTGATGCCGATGATGCTCTCGGAGGAGACCGCTGCCACGTCGCGGGGCGCGTCCGGCCGGATCGCCAGCGGGGCCGCACTCGCGGCCGCCGACCTGCCGGAGAGGTTCGTGGCGGCGTCCATCGCGATGACCGTGTAGAAGTACTGCGTCCTGGTGGCGACCTTGGTGTCCGTGTACGACGGGGCGGCAACGGTGTCGAGGAGCGCCCACGGGCCGGCCGCCGACGTGCCCCGGTACACCTGGTACGCCGACGTGTCCGCGTTCGGGCTCCAGGTGAGCGCGTAGCCCCTGCCGTCGGCGGTCACCGCGGCCTTCAGGCCGGTCGGCGTGGCCGGGGCCTGTTCGTCGATCGACGTGACGGTGACCGCGGCCGACATCGCGGAGGCGTTGCCCGCCTTGTCGACCGAGGTGACCGCGTAGGAGTACTTCGCCCCCGTGGCGGCCGGCAGGTCGCGGTAGGACGGCGTGGTCACGAGCGCGCTGCCGCCGATCCGTGCCCAGGCGCCGGTGCCGGTGCGCCGGTAGACCCGGTAACCGGCCAGGTCCATCTCGGCGTTCCTGGTCCATGCGAGCGTGAAAGCGTGGCCGCTGGCCGGGGCCTTGAGGCCGGTGGGTGCCAGCGGCTTCGTCTTGTCCACCGACGCCGACGTGCGCGGCGCGTACGTGAACTTGACGTTGGCGCTGCCCTTGAAGGCGGCGAAGTCGACGCGGAGGGTGTGCCTGCCCTTGGGGACGGTGAGGTTGAGCGTCTTGCTCCGGGTGGTGGAGACGTCCTTCCAGAGGTCGATCTTGCGGGTGCCGTCGACGTAGACGCGGATGCCGTCGCGGGCGGCGGCGGTGAACGTGAAGGGGCCGCCGGAGCCGAAGTCGCGGGTCAGGCTCCAGCGGACGCCGAAGTTGTCCTTCGGCAGGGTGACGCCGGCGGGATCGCCGGTGCCGTAGTTCTCGTTGATCGAGGTGTCGCAGGCGGTCTTCTTCGGGGTGCCCTTGAACGTGGTGTTCGCGTAGTACGACGCGAGCCACACCCCGGTGGAGCAGGTGGTCGCCGCGTGGGCGGCGCCGACCGGCAGCGCGAGGCCCGCGGCGGTCGTTGCGAGCGCGAGCGCGGTGGCGCGGGCGCGTATGGATTTGGTCAAAGATCCCTCCCTGAGGAGTGAGATCCTGGCAGGCCCCGAACACCCGTGCCAAGTCGGTTCGGTTGCTCGTGATCAGGCCGTGCCGTCCCGGTCCCGCGTCCGCCGAAGGGGTGGCCTCCCGTGGCGGGGCGGGCGTGTGGGGCGCGTGGTGGGGAAGACGGTCCCTATGCC
>NZ_JARAVO010000077.1:0-37014 GCF_033792805.1 Streptomyces sp. PA03-1a | reverse complement strand
GGGAGGGGCGGGTTGGTTTCCCTGTTGCTGCGAGTGCTGTGGGCCGCAAGGTTCCGGCCAGTTGTGTGTCCAAGTCGGTGGAGTTGTCCAGATGATGCGGCAGTTTGAGTTGTGCCGTGCGGCGTGTGGATACATTGGGGGTCTGCTGTTGGGGCGGGCCGGATGCGGGATCCGGCGAGGTTGAGGAGTTCTTGGTCATGGGGGAGTCCGGGTTCACGGAGCGCTGGTTGGAGACCGGCTCGGGGCCCGGTGCTGTGGTTCGGGCGCGTGTGGCGCAGGTGAACCAGGCGGTCCAGGCGGCGTACCGGGCATGGCTGGACCATGCCACCTCATGCCCCACGTGCCGGGATGGAGCTGCCCGCCAGTGCACGGTCGTGCAGCCGCTGTGGGACGCCTACCAAGCGGCGCAGCAGGCGGCCCAGTGACCGGATGCAGGGCAGAACCGGCATCCGGCTCGGGACCTGCTGCCGGATCCCGAATGGGGGGCGGAGGGCGGCGGATCCGGTTCGTCGCCGAAGGGGAACGACCCGTCGGAGTACCTGCCCATCTGGGTGCGGGGCTGGGCCATGCCACCAGAGTCGGTCGGGCCGTTCCTCACGGCGGTGGGCGGTAGCCCGGCCTCGGTGCGGTGGGACTTCAATGGGTGGCCCGGGGCCCCGGAGATCGGCCTGAGGATCGGAGGCACCAGGGGTGCGTTCGTGACGCTGTGCGTCAATGCGCGCGACCTCGAACTGGAGGAGCCCGCGACGGATCACACGGTTTTCGTGCACGTCAAGCAGATCGAGGCCGGGCGCGCGCCGTGGCTCGCAGCGCAGGCCGGGCTGCGGGTGATCGGTGATCTGGTGATGGCGCCCTACTGAGGACACCTCGCACACGGGCGGCGGGCCACCGCGGAATCGTCCGGCGGTGGCCCGCTGCGGAACGCGGATATCTCAGGCTCAGTTCCCCGCATTCGATTGCGGATGCCGCCGGTGTCCTTGGGGGGCTCGACCAGTTCATGGAATCCGAAGGGGGCGATCGCGTCCTGGCTGATCTCCCACAGGCCGCGCCAGAGCGAAACTCTGGACGTAGCTGTTGGTCTGGGGGCGAAGGGCATCAGGTATTCGGCCATGCCGAAGACGCGGCCACGGATCCTGGGGCCCAGCAGCCCGTCCGGTTACGTGGTGAGGACCGGGCGGGTGCTCCGCGCGACCTCGTCGGCGTTCACCGCCCTGTCCACGGCGGGGTCGCCCCACAGTTGGGCGATTCGGCCGGGGCACTTCGTCGCCGAGTGGCTGTCACTGAAGGGGTGCCCCTCCGGCTCCGCTCGCTCAACCCACTGACCGCCGTTAGATTTGTCATGTGGGTGACCTGCCTCCTGATCTGGATGCCTTGCACGTGATCCGCCTCTACCTGCAGCTACAGATTGACGCGGTCGACGCCAAGATCCGCGAGACCGAAGAGTCAGGTGAGCCCTCCGCGCCTACGCCAGCAGAACGCGAGGGCTCCTTTGCAGTCGGCTTTCGCCTCCAGCACGTACCCAGGGGCGGGACGCTCCGTGGTGTGGTCCACCGCGGTGACTGCCCGGACGCAGCCGGCGACTGGCTCACCCCGCGTGAGGTTGAGATTGCGTTCCGTATGCCCGACGTGACGCCCTGCCCACGCTGTCACGCGAGCTTGAACGACTCGTAGCCGGTGCGTCCAGTCCGGGTCAGTATCCGCGGGCGCCTCCCGTGGTCCCGCAGGACGGACGCGCAGGCTTCCTTCGGCTTCGCCGTCGACGGCGTCCTCCCCGCGGTCCGGCCCGGCGCCGACGTCTGGATCGCGGCAATGCTTGGGCGCATCTATCGCGACTGATCAAGAGGCGAATACTTTCTGTAGTTCTGGGACTGCTCAGCGATGCTGTGGTCGCGCGTGGGCACCAGGGTGCCGTCCACGATGAGGACCGTGCCCTTGCGGAATCGCTGTCGCTGCTTGAGGGCGAGCAACGGGCCGGTGTGATCGATGATCCGGTCGGCGGCGGACTTGGAGACGCCGAACAGCGGGGCCAGCTGGCGCGGAGTGAGGTTGGTCCGCCAGTACGCGGCCACCAGCAGTACACGCTGTGGTCAGCCGGTCGGTACGGTGCGGCGGGAGCGGATCAGCGCCCGGCGGCCGAGGAGGATGGCGATCAGTCCCAATGGGATGGCCGCGATGGCTCCGACGAGGCCGTTGCCGGTGCCGGGACCGCCGCTGGAAGTGGCCAGGTGCAGCACTGCCAGGATCGTGCCGGCCAGCCCCGTCGCCATGGCGGACATGGCGCCGGTGCGCGCGTTGCCGGGGCTGATCCGTGCGGCGGCACGGGAGAGGGCCAGCCAGCCGATGGCCACGCCGACCAGCCCCACCCCGAGGGCCAGGTTGGCCCCCGTCCGCCCATCGCCGATGACTCCGCCCTCGGCAGCCGCCATCAAGACGTCTGATGCGCTCATGTCTCTCCCCTTCTGCACGGCAATGTCAAGGTGTCGCTGTGCCTTGAGCATGTCTGCCGACCGCACCGCCGGTCGTCCCGCATGCGCAGTTACTTTGCGATGCCGCCGAAGCCGCAGACGCCTGCTGCGGATGTGGCAGAAAACCGTGCGGATACTGCAGGCGCGGTAGCGTCCCGCTCGTCCACGAGCGGGACTTGCCCGCAGCGACACCCGGTTAAGGTGCGCGCATGACCAAAGGACGGTTCGGCGTCCCGGCCGGTGTCGGAGACTGGGCGATCGCTCTCGGTGTGGCGGCCCTGCTGCTGAGCACCGGGCTGCCCAAGGCGCACCCCGGCACGAACCCCGACGTGATCGGCTACGCGCTGCTGCCGGCCGGCGGCCTCGCGCTGGCCGCGCGTCGCCGCGCTCCGCTGACCGTCCTGGTCATTACCGGGCTGTGTGCGGTGGGGTATCAGGCGGCAGGCTTTGACGCGCTCTCCGTCCCGTACCTGGTCGCGGTGTACGGCGCGGTGCGGGCCGGGCACCGCGCCGTCACGGTGGCGGCGTCCGTGACCATGCTGGTCGCTCTTCAGCTGACTGCCCTGGTCTTCCATGATGGGCCTGCGGGCGAGGCGTTGGCACAGGCCCGCCACGTCCTCGAGGTTGCCTGGTTGATCGCCGCGTTCGCCGCGGGGGAGGCGCTGCGGCAGGCCGAGCGACGGGCGGACGAAGCCGAGCGCACCCGGGAGGAGACCGCGCGGCGCCGTGCGGATGAGGAGCGCCTGCACATCGCGCGGGAGCTGCATGATTCGCTCACCCACCAGATCTCGATCATCAAGGTGCAGGCGGAAGTCGCCGTTCACGTCGCCCGCAGGCGAGGTGAACAGGTATCCGAGGCCCTGCTGGCCATCCAGGAAGCCGGACGTGAGGCGACCCGGGAACTGCGCGCCACCTTGGAGGCGCTGCGCGATGACGACACCACCCCGCCCCGCGGGCTCGACCACATCCCGGAGCTGGTGGAGCAGGCAAACAGGGCGGGCCTTGAGACGACGCTGACGATCGAGGGACGGCGGACCGACCTGCCGGCCGCGGTGGGCCGGACCGCCTACCGGATCGTTCAGGAGGCGCTGACCAACATCGCCCGGCACGCCTCCGCCGCGACCGCGTCGGTCCGCATCGACTACCGGGCCGACTCACTCGCCATCCAGGTCGATGACGACGGCAAGGCCACGCCGGACACAGTACCGAAGCACGGCCTGGGTCTGCTCGGCATGCGTGAACGCGTCACCGCCCTCGGCGGCCGGCTCCTCGCGCAGCCGCGCAGCGAGCGCGGCTTCACAGTCCAAGCCGAACTCCCCCTGGACCACACCTCATGATCCGTGTCCTGCTGGTCGACGACCAGCCGCTCATTCGCAGCGGATTCCGCGCACTCCTCGACCTCGAAGACGACATCGAGGTGGTGGCCGAGGCCGCCGACGGCGCGGAAGGCCTGGCACTGACCAAGCAGCACCTGCCCGACGTCGTGCTGATTGATATCCAGATGCCGGTCGTCGACGGCATCGAGGCCACCCGGCGCATCGCCACGGACCCGGCCCTGGCTCAGGTGCACGTGGTCATCCTCACCAACTACGGGATGGACGAGTACATCCTGGACGCGCTGCGTGCCGGCGCCGCCGGATTCCTCGTGAAGGACATCGTGCCGGACGACTTCGTGCACGCTGTGCGCGTCGCCGCCCGCGGTGACGCGCTGCTCGCGCCGTCCATCACCCGCAAGCTGATCAACCGATACGTTACCCAGCCGATCCCCGCCGTCGCCGACACCGGCTTGGCAGAATTGACCGGCCGCGAACGCGAGGCCGTCGTCCTGGTCGCGCAAGGGCTGTCCAACGATCAGATCGCCGACCGAATGGTGATCAGCCCGCTGACGGCAAAGACCCACATCAACCGGGCCATGACCAAGCTCCACGCCCGCGACCGCGCCCAACTCGTGGTAGTGGCCTACGAATCCGGCCTCATTGCTCCGCGCAACTCCTGACGTGGAGGAGAGCATCCGGGCGGCGGCCAAACGCTAACGGGCCGAACCACCAGACGGGTTACCAGCCGGGACGGGTGTCCCAGGGCGGTCCGCCGTGCTCGTAGCTCTGGCTTCCCGCCGGTGTCTGCCCGTTGTGCAGGTACGGAACGTCGGCCGTGCCTCCGGGGGAGCGGGCCTCGCGGATCCAGGAGTCGGCCAAGCTGGTGGCGGTGGAGACCGTCTGTGCCGGTCCAGGCTCCGGTGTCGGCGTGTGGACGGGTACCGAGAGACTGCCGTAGCGCTCCATGCGCTGCCAGCGCAGCCGCGATCCCGCGGTCGCGGTCACGACCGATTGGATGACCACGAGGTACATCAGTTGGCGGTAGACGAACTGCTGCAGGGGCAGGCTCCACAGCGGACGGGAGCTTTCGCCATCGAGGCGGAAGGCGTAGAAGCCCATCGCGGCCTGTAGGGCCAGGAACGCCAGCCACAGTCCGAGGATGCGGAACGGGTCGAGGAAGATCAGCCCGTATACGGCGAAGATGTCGACGACCGGTGCCAGCAGCGGTAGCAGGACCTGGAAGAGCAGCAGGTACACCAGGCCGCGTCGGCCCAGTTTGCCTGCCGCGCCGGACTGGACGAGGGCCCCCCGGTGCTTCCACATCGCCTGCAATGTTCCGTAGCACCAGCGGTAACGCTGCCGCCACAGCGCCCCGAGGGATGCGGGCGCCTCGGTCCAGGCGATCGCGTTCTCCTCATAGACCACCCGCCAGCCGTCCCGGCACAGTGCCATGGTCAGGTCGGTGTCCTCGGCGAGCGTGGCGTCACTGACGCCGCCGACCCGGAGCAGTGCTTCACGCCGGAACGCACCGACGGCGCCGGGGACGGTGGGCATGCACTCGGCGAGATCGAACAGCCGACGGTCGAGGTTGAAGCCGACGACGTACTCGATGTGCTGCCAACGGCCCAGCAGCCCCCCGCGGTTGATGACCTTGGCGTTGCCGGAGACGGCGCCCACCCGCGGGTCGGCGAGGGGTTGCACCAGCATGCGGACCGCATCGGGCTCGAAGACCGTGTCGCCGTCGACCATGACGAGCAGGTCGTGCGAGGCGGCGGCGATCCCGGTGTTCAGGGCTGCGGGTTTGCCGGCATTCGCCTGGCGGACGACGCGGACGTAGGGGAGACGCAGCGCTTCCACGAGGTCGGCCGTGCCGTCCGTGGAGCCGTCGTCCACCACGATGACCTCGACGGGGTGGTCGGAGGCGAGCAGCGAGCGGACCGCGGCCTCGATGCCTGCGCTCTCGTTGTAGGCGGGCACGATCACGCTGACGGGCGCGGTGACCGGGTGCCCCCACGCGGTGCCGCGCCGGCGGACGTGACGCCGGGCGGCGAACAGCACCGCACCGGCGCGCAACAGCGCGAGCGCTCCGGCCGCGTACAGCAGCCAGCCGAGAATGCGCAGCGCCCACGCACTGCCGTCGAGTGCCGCGATGAGTCCGAGGCCCAGCCAGTGGTCCTTGGCCGCGACCGGCTTGACGGCCGTCGGGACGTTCACGGCCGCACCGACGGTCGTCACGGTGAAACCGCGGGCAGCGAGCTTCGGCAACAGCCGGTCGAGGGCGGCGACGGTCTGGGCTCGGTCGCCGCCGCCGTCGTGCATGAGCAGGATCTGGCCGGCGGTCCCGTGAGGCAGGGAGTTGGACACGATCCGGTCCGCCCCCGGTCGCTGCCAGTCCTGGCTGTCGAGCGTGCTCAGTACGGTCAGGTAGCCGTCCGCTCCGGCCGCCCGGATCGCCTCCCAATCCTGGTTGTGCAGGGCTTCGTTGGTGGAGGAATACGGCGGGCGCAGGAGCGAGCTGGAGTTTCCGGTGGCTCCGGCCAGCATCAGCTGGGCCTCACGCAGCTCGAGCGAGCGCTGCCAGCGGGGGATGCCTGCGAGATCGGCGTGCGTGAAGGTGTGGACGCCGAGCTGATGCCCCTCGGAGAGGATGCGTCGGACCACGTCCGGGTGCGCGGCGGCCTGGGTGCCGACGACGAAGAAGGTGGCGTGGACGTGGTGGCGTCGCAACACGTCCAGGATCCTCGGCGTCCACGTCGGGTCAGGGCCGTCGTCGAAGGTGAGGGCGATGGTGTGCGGCCGGGGCCGGGCGGTGCGGGCTGGGGTTGCCGCGCTGTCGATCACCGGACCGCCGTGGGTGACGACGGCGGGCACGTGGTCGGAAGGGCCACCGGCCGATGCGGAGTCATCGCTGATTCCGAACATGTGCTGCGTGTAGCCCTGGATGAGCAGGGCCGCGCTGAGCGTCAGGACGAGCACCGTCAGCAGCAGCCAGTGGGTGCGCAGGGGCGTGTTGCGTGCGACTCCCCGACGGTCACCCCGCCTGCGAGAACGGGAGGTGGCGGCGCGGGTGTGGGCGTGCGACATCGGGGGACTCTCTTCGACGGCGGATCAGCTGCCCGGGTCAGGGGCGGCCGCCACCAGTGCTGTGGGCCGGGGCGGGGTGAGTGGCCGTGCTCTTGCCGTGAGTCGCCTGGGCAGCCGGTGGCGTCGTCGCGGCGGAGGGCTTGACGCTGGGCGCAGCGGCGGCCGGACGCGTGGTGACGGCCACCGCGGTCGCCGTGGCGGTGGGCGCCGGACGGGCATCGGCTGCGGTCGTGCTGGTCCCCGCACGGCTGGGTCGCGCGCTGCCCTGGCTGCTCCGCGGGGCTGGTGACCCCCGGCCGGGCCCGGAGACGCCGGGTTCCGAGACACCCGGGCGGTGGTCGGATTCGGGGAGCGGAAGATACGGCGCGGAGACCGTCGGACCCCCGAGTGCGGCGCTCAGCAGCAGGGCGACGTACGCGCCGGCGGGCACAGCCAGCAGCCAGCCGACTCGGCGCACCCGCCGTTGCCGCCGACCGGAGGGGTCGACGAAGACAGGTCGCGCGGCGGCGGTCTCGCGGGGCGCGCCGTGACGCGCCCGGGTTCGGGACGCCGCATCGGAACGGGGGCTGGTCTGCACGAACGCGGAGGATACAGCTAGGCCGACCGCACAGCGACCGTCCTATTATTTCCGGAAAGTCATACCCGAAAGGAGAGGGTCTCTGCGTTGCCGAGTTGCGGGTCGTACAGCCTCCCCGGACCATCTCCCGTCTGCTGTAACGCCCGACGCCTGCTACGGCGCCACCTGGACGCTGGTGCATCGTCTGGGCGCAGAGCCCTAATACCCCCAACGGCCACAAAAGTCGCGCTACCGCTGAATGACGATCCCCCCGGGAACTCCGGGGAGTTGCCACCGCCCTTGCCGCAGTGACACGGTTGCGAGCGGGGCTGTGGAGAGAACGACGGCGGCTTCACCGTACGTCGGCACCCCACCGTGCCCACAGCAGTGGCCCTGGACAGAGCACAGACAGGATCGTCGTGATCGTGCTCAACGCGCGTTCGACACCGCGGGCCCGCGCCATCTGGAGACCGCCAACGTCTGGCCGGTACGGCACCACCCGCAACCGCCCGAAGCCCGCTCGGACTGGTTCGCCATCTTCCACACCGCATCCCGGTCCTGGAAGGGCATCTTCCGCTTCGGTGGTCTGGGGCACGCGACCCAGATCCTCGACGTCGGTGCAGTGCGGATGACCGACCGGATGTGGGACGTGCTGCAAAGCACCCGGACCATAGTCCTCTGCGGAGGCCTGCGCGGTGACCCGACAGGGCCCGAAATCGGGACCGCCATCGGGCAGCGACGCATGCGCGCCGTCCTGAGTCAGGCACTGTTCGAGTGAGCGCCAGGCTGGACCGGCCAAAGAAGCCAGGCAAAAGCCTTGCATCAGCGCTCAGTCGGCGGTCGCTTCTCGCAATCGACCATGATCAATAAACAATGGTAGGCATTTCGTCACTCTTATGGGGGTATCGAATGGCGGTTCCCTTCCGCCCCGCTCAGTCTGGTGGTCGTGCGTTCGATTCGTTGCGAATGCGCGAGCCACTCAAGGAGGTCGAACCATGACCCGCACCAAGATCCTCGCTCTGGTCGCCGCCCCCGCGCTGGCTCTTGGCCTGGCGTCCCCTGCGCTGGCTGTGGAAGTGACCGCCTCGTCCCCCGACACCGTGAACAGTCCGGTCGGGTCGATTGCGGCCAACCAAAGCAAGACCGTCACTGTCACCTGCCCTGCGGGCACCAATGCCATCAGCGGTGGCTGGAAGGTGTCCTCCGCCAGCATCGACGTGACGGACAACCGTGCGATGAGCGCCACACAGTGGCAGATCACATTCCAGAACGAGTCGAAGAACTCAGGCACTGTGCAGGTCTTCGCCCGTTGCGTGGCCTGATGGCGAGTGCTCGCCAGGGCAGGCTGGTCCGTTCACCGCACCGCCAGGCGCGGTGAACGGGAAGGCCGAGCAGCCCCAAGCGCCGTAACCGGCTGACAGCGAAGGACGACGAGGACGCTGCGGACGGATATGGACGGCTGTATTGCTCTGGACGGCACAAGGCCCAGGCCGGGAAGCCATCCTCCGGCCTGGGCCTTTCCTTCTGGAGCGCGTGACGAGAATCGTTGCGAGCGTGAGGACAACAAGGTTCCTCAGTCGGAGGTCGCGCGGGGCTGGGAGGGATAGACGGATCGGTCAGGCGCCGATCGGCTGACCGAGCTGGGTGACCAGGTCCGCTGTCGTGCTTCCGGCCGCGGCGATCGCCGCGGGAACCGCCGCTGCCCTCATCTGCTGCCAGACCCATCACCTCAGGCCGTGTCCGGTGCCCGGCCTTCCTGTGAGGCGGCGACCAGCTCCCCTCGATCACTTCGACTTCATCGATGAGGAGTTGAGCCGAGGCCATGCCGCCGTGCTGCTTGGCGCGCAGGGCCTGGAGAGCCGGAGGCCACCTCGTCATCCAGGCGGCGCCGGCGCTGGCAAGACCACCGCCCTCACCCAGCTCGCCACCAGCACCCCACGGCGCGGCCTGTCCCATCGCGTTCAACCGGTCGATCGCCCAGGACGCTGCGATCCGCTTCACTCCGCGCAGGCGATCTACGGCTGGCGCGGTGCCAAGGACGTCATGACCGGCTTCAACGGCACCGCCCGGTCCCTGATCCAGTCCCTTCGCTTCGGCCCGCAGTTGGCGGTGGAGGCCAACCGATGGCTGGCGATCGCCGGCGCCCCGATCCGCCTGCAGGGCACCGACACCATCCCCACCGAAGGCAACCGAGCGTCCTGTACGGACTGTTCCCGCAGCTCAACCCGAACCAGTGACGAAGGGCCCGGGTCACCTCGGTGACCCGGGCCCTTCGACTTGTCGCATACGGAGACGGCGGCGCGCTCCCGCGCGGGCGGGTCTCGCCTCCGCTCCCGGTTTTCCGGACGCGGAGCGTCATGCGGCAGCCGCCCCTGCGTTCCGGTTCCGCCGCACCCCGGGCCGTAGTGAGTGGTGCCCGGAGGTCACCTGGTGAGGTGGACGGTCAGCCTGGCATGTGAGGAGTCGATGTTGACGCCGTCCATATAGCCACGGGCGTCGCGGTAGGCGCCGGTACCGCCGGTGATCGCGAGCGTGAACCTGGTCGGGAAGCTGACGATGAAAGGGGCGAAGCCTTGCAGGGTGATGTCACCCTGGGCCAGGCGGAGGGTGGATTCGCACTGCCGCAGACTCTTCTGGAGGCTGACGACGGTGCAGACGAAGCCGCCTGTGCCCACCTTGCGACCGTTCTGGAAGAAGTCCGAAAAGCCGATGGCCTCGTCACCGAGGCTCATGCCCGGGCCACCCAAGTCGATGGCGGCGAATTCCCTCACGGAGTCGTCCAATTTGATGACCTTCTCGCCGTCACCATGTGGGCCGGGGTCGCGGTCCGGGGAGGTGGCCTGCGCGAGCGGTCCGTAGGCGAGGACCGCGGCGAGCGCCGTGGCCGCGACCGGCGCCATTGCCGTGAAACGACGCATCGTGCGTCTCCTTCGAGCTCGATGGAGTGACAAGCGGCAATTAATCCCACTTATCGCTTCATTCATGGCTCAATCGGAAGCCCGATACATCAGGCGCGCATGGGCTGAGCAGAAAGACGACCCGATCGGACGCGGGGCCCGATTCGCGTCGGATCCTGACATACCCGTCTGTAGTACGGTATGTCGTCCGTCGAGGATCTCGGTGCGCACCAGGTACGGGGTCGAGGGTGTCGCGGTCCAGGGCCGTACGGCTACGGAATGAAGATCATCGCGGCGGCGATGAGCAGGTCGACGACGAAGCACCACTCCGCCCACGCCCGGGGGACAACCGCCTTGGTGCGGTGGTGGAGCAGATCCCAGGCGGCGTGCCCGAGCCAGCCGGTTGCCAGGACGTACCAGCCGAGGCCGTGATCCATTGCCAGCGCCACCATGGCCAGGGCACCGAAGCCGAGCAGCCCTGCCGTCTGGAGCACCAGCGCGCCTGCCGTGCGGAGCTCCCCGCGCAGCGCACCGAAGATCAGGTAGCAGACCGGCATGACGACGAGGAGCCACGCCAGGAACTCCAGAGCCGGGAGCCGCGCCACCACGCACTGGCGGTTCGCATCCCAGCTTGCCGCACGACACCCGAAGATCACCGTGGATTCCGACCCCATCTACATCCGCGACCGGAACGTCTATACGGCGGCGGGCATCACCAGTGCCCTGGATCTCACGCTTGCCTTTATCGAGGAGGATCACGGTGCCGAGCTGGCTCGCCGAGTGGCGCGCGACCTGGTCACCTACCTGCAGCGGCCGGGAAACCAGGCACAGATGAGCCTGTTCACCGCCTCCCCGCCGCCCAGGGACGACGTGGTCCGACAGCTCGTCGAGCACATAACGAGCCATCCGGACCACGACCTGAAGGTGACCGCCTTGGCGGCCCGCGCAGGTGTGACCACGCGCCACCTCACCCGGTTGTTCGTGGAACACCTCGAGCAGTCGCCGGCCCGGTTCGTACGCAAGGCCCGCACCGAGGCGGCCGCTCACCTGCTCTCGTCCACCGTGCTTCCGCTGGCAGGCGTGGCCACGCGGTGCGGGTTCGGTTCCACCGAGACGCTGCGCCAGGCTTTCACCAGCCGATACGGAGTCACCTCATCGTTCACAGCTCCTCTCCGCCGCCGGCCCGCCGGCCCGCCCGCCGGGTGGATCCGGAACTGGACCGACCAGCTCGGCGGCACCGTCACCTCGGACCCGACGATCGACGGGGGCTACGAGCGCGATCGCCGGACATCCACCGGCGGCCGCTGACCGAGGGGGCGGCTTCCGTGGGTGCTGGTTGGGGACAACTGGATGAGAAGCGGTGCGGGGACGGAAGCCGTCCGGGACGCCGTCCAGATGCGTACACGCTGCCATCTGGGGCCGATTCTGGAACTGCCGGCGAGTTTTCGCGGAGGGCCGCCGGTGTCACGCCCCGCCGCCGGGCTCGGGTACCCGGGTGCCCGGCGGTGTGAAGGCGGCGAGCACCGTGGCCGTGATGTGGCCGGCCGCACGGTCGGGGTTCAGACGGCCGGCGCGGATCTCTTCCGTCGCGCTGTGCATGACCGCCTGCAGGACATTGACCAGCCATGCGATGGGCAGGTCCGTACGGAAGGCCCCCTCGGCCCGTCCGCGGGCAACCAGCGCCTCGACCCGGGCGGCGGGCCCGGCGTGCAACTCCCGGATACGTCCCGCGGGAAGCTCCCGCTGGGCGGCGGCGAGCAGCGCCTGGGCCTGGTCCACCAGGTGCCAGCCGGCCTCGATGTAGCGCTCCAGGGCGAGCAGCGGATCACCGGTCAGGTCGACCGCGTCCAGCACCTCGTTGCCCCGGTCGAGGGCGCGGCTCATCGCCGCATCGACGACCTCCGCCCGGGAGGCGAAGTGCGCGTACAGCGTCACCCGGCCCACACCCGCGGCCCGCGCGATCTCGCTCAGGCTCGCGTCCGGGTTTCGCCCGAGGCATTCGGCCGCGGCCTGCACGATCGCCTCGATGCTGCGCAGAGCGTCGGCGCGCTTGGTGGTGCTCTTGCTGCTCATGCGCCCACCGTACCCCAGAACTCAAACAACCCTGTTTGGTTTGGACCCCTCACGTGTATAACCTGAACATCGCTGTACGGCTTAGTGATGAGGGGTTGAGCGTCATGAGAGACACGGAAACCACCACCAACGCACCGCAGACGCCGCACCCGATGCGCTGGCCGGCCCTGGGCCTGCTGGGCCTGGCCCAGTTGATGCTGATCCTCGACATCACCGTCGTCGCGATCGCACTTCCACACATGGGCGCCGAACTCGGCCTGGACCGCACGGCGCTGACCTGGGTGGTCAGCGGATACGCCCTCACCTTCGGCAGCCTGATGCTGCTCGGCGGACGGGCCGCCGACCTGTTCGGCCCCAAGCGGGTCGTCCTGGCCGGCCTTGCCATCTTCACCGCCGCATCCCTGGCCGCCGGACTCGCCACTGGCGCCCCGCTGCTGCTCACCGCCCGGATCGCCCAGGGGGCGGGCGCCGCGATGCTGTCGCCTGCCGCTCTGTCCGTGGTGGTACGGCTGTTCGCCGGCGACGAACGCAACCGCGCGCTGGGCATCTGGTCGGCACTCGGTGGCGGGGGAGCCGCCCTCGGCGTGCTGATGGGCGGACTGATCACCGCAGGCCCTGGCTGGGCCTGGGTCTTCTTCGTCAACGTCCCCGTCGGCCTGATCGTCTTCGTCTTGCTCGCCCGGCTCCTGCCCCACCTGCCCCGCGCGGCCACCGGCCCGCTCGACATACCCGGCGCCGCCCTGGTGGCCGCCGCGACCGGCGCCCTCATCTACGCCCTCATTCGTGCCGGCGACCACGGCTGGGTCAACGCCGCCACCGTCCTCCTCATCGCCGCCGCAGCAGCCGCCTACGCCGCCTTCGCCACCTGGCAACGCCGGGCAGGCGCACCGCTGATGGACCTGCGCCTGCTCGGCCGGCGCCCGGTCGTGGCGGGCACCTTCGTGATCGCCGTCGCCACCGCGCTGATGGTGGGGGTCTTCTTCCTCGGCTCCTTCTACCTCCAGGACCGCCAAGGCCACGGCGCCCTGATGACCGGCGTGCTGTTCCTGCCGGTGGCACTGCTGACCATGGCCGCCGCCACCGTCGCCGGCACCCTGATCGGCCGGATGGGAGCACGACTGCTGGCTGTGGCCGCCCTGGCCGTGGCGGCGGCCGGGTTCCTCGTACCGGTGCTCTGGTCCGGGACCACCGCGATGGTCACCGGGGTGAGCGTGGCCGCGGCCGGTCTGGGTGCGCTGTTCGTCGTCGCCTCCTCCACCGCGCTCGCCAGCGTCGCACCCCACGAGGCCGGGGTCACGTCAGGCATCGTCAGCACCTTCCACGAGTTCGGCGCCTCGGTCGGAGCCGCGGCCGCCTCCACCGCCGCCGCCACGAGCATCGCCGTCCGCACCGGCGTGCAAGCCGCCTCCGGCTTCGACAACGCGTTCCTCGCCGCCACCGGCATGGCCGCAGCCTCCGCCGTCATCGCCCTGTGGCTGATCCCAGCCAAGAACCAGTAGGCCAAAGCCGACACCCGCCCGCACCAGAAAGGAGACCAGCGTGTACGACCCTTACGAGCTGAGCCCGGGTGTGCCCTCCGTCGAGGTCTTCCGCCGGCTGCGCACCGAGGCCGGCCTCTCGGACAAAGCCCCAGAGGCGGTTGAGCTTGCCCTGCCCAACACCTGGTACGGCGTACTCGTCCACCACGAGGAGCAGCCCATCGGCATGGGCCGCATCATCGGTGACGGCGGCACCGCGTTCCAGATCGTCGATGTCTGCGTTCACCCCGAACACCAAGGACGTGGCCTCGGCAGGCGCATCATGGCCGCTCTCACCGACGAACTGGATCGCCGGGCCCCCGCCACCGCCTACGTCTCGCTGATCGCGGACGGCCCCACCCGCCACCTCTACGAAAAGTTCGGCTTCGCCGCCACCACCACGCACGACTCCATCGGCATGTACCGGGTGATGGGCAATGCCGCTGCGCCCAGAAGAGCACAGCCGAAACCGTAGCCGCGCAGGTGCAAGGCACGTCGCCGAGAGCCTCCACTTCCTTCGCGAACCCCGCGGTCACCATCGGCCGCGCGTTCTCCGACCTACGCGGGCATCGCTCCCGGCTGGGTGCTTCATCGCCATGCAGATCGTCGTCGTCGGCCTGACCCTGCTCGCGCTGATCTTCGCCCGACCTGAGCAATCTCGCCGGCGCACGCGGTGGTCACCGGTGCGGATGCGTTGTGGGGCCCGAATGTCCCGGGCCCCACAACGTTTCGTACGACCGATCAGCAAAGCCGATACGCGCTACGTCGTGGGCGCGCGTCTCACCGACGCCGTGTGCTCACCATCACCGATGCCAGCGGTGGCGAACGAGCCTCGGCCGCCTGACCGGTGGCCGACACTCCTCCGTTGGTCGTCGGTGCAGACGTGATCAGCGGGTTGTGCGCGCCCGTGCCAGTTGCGGTGACGTCATCGTCGACGGCGGCAACGCCCACCTTGCCGACACCGCCGTCGCGAGGCCGCCTGGACCGTTGCGGTCGACAGACTCGCCCGAGGCCCGGTGTACCTGCCAGGGCGGCCGGAACGGCCTCTCCAACTGTGACGGAGCGGCACCTCGCGACGTGGCTGCCAAGACCATCGCTGTCAACCGGCGCCCGATCAACTACAGCCGTGCCGGGACGGGCCACTGCGCGGAGCCCTGCGACATGTGTATTGCCAGGCGGCATGCCCGAAGCTGCCGCAGTCGTGTACGAGAAGAACGGTCTCCTCGTACGCCGCGGGCGTGTGCCTGGGGGCATCCTGCTCGCCCCACGCTCCCTGCTCGGCACCACCGTGGCGGGTGGTCGGCGCTACCGTATGGCTCACCGGCGCTTACGACGGCCTGCACGAACCGCTGTCACGGCCGTTGCGCCCGCACCCCCATTGCCTCCGGCGGCGGGACTGCGGGCGTGGTTCACGTTAGCTGTCAGCGGGATCCCATACCACGGCTCCGCTCTGAGTTCCCTTGTACGAGGTGTTCCAGAGGCCAGGTTGACAAGCGCCTTGTCCCGGGCCGGCATGACGGCATGACGCCGTGGCGCGCGGACCGCGCGCCACGGCGTCATGGTGCCGTGTGGCTGTTTGGGGTTCAGCAGGTGGCGTTCAGGCCGGCCCAGTTGGCACGGTCGTTGTAGCCACCGTCGCCGGCGTCGCCGACCACGAGGTCGAGGACCCGGACGCCGGTCAGGTCGACGTCGGCCTGGCGGGTGTCGTCGCGGGTCAGGACACCGCTGTCGAACAGCACCTTGCCGTCACCGATGACCTGGAAGGTCGACGTACCGCCTTCCGGGCCGACGTTGCGCACCGCGTCGTCGATGCCGACGGTGGTGGTGAGCCGGCTGCACTGGTCGCCGAGGTAGTAGCGGATGGTGGAGGGCGAGGCGACCCCGATACCGGTCGGGTGGACCTGGCCGAGCATGCTGATCGGGGACCAGCCGCCGACGCTCAGGTCGACGGTGGGGCTCATCCATCCGCTGGTGGCGCTGATCCACTGGTGGTGGGACAGCACGACGTCGCCGTCCGGTGCGGCCGGTGCCACCACGACGGGCGCGGTCGTCTCCTGCCGCAGCCGCTTGTCGCCGATCACCTCGTACGACGTGGTGGCGGTCAGCGCGGTGCTGCCCGGCGCGGCGGTGGCCGGCAGGGTCACGGTGAAGGCGAAGGTCACCGAACGGTTGGAGTCCAGCAGCTTCGGCGCCGTGCCGAGCGGACGGGCCGTCCAGCCGGCGGGCACCGTCAGCTCGGTCCGCGGGGTGAAGACCGGCTGCGCGCCGTCGTTGCGGACGGTGACCTCGACCCGGGCCTGGTCGCCACCGGCGACCATCGGGGCGGTCCCTGCCGGCACGGTGTCGCCGCCGACCTGGGTGACCTGCGGCAGACCGGCCACCACGTGCGGGACACCAGGCTTGCCCGTGGCCCGGCTGACCCGGAACAGGGCCGCGCCGTGGGCGGGGACGGCGGCACTGATGGTGCCGGCGCTCTCGGTGACCTGGTCGGTCCAGGTGTTCTTCAGGGTGAACCGGTCCCCGGACAGTCCGACCGACGACGCCTTCGTGGTCAGCGTCGCCGGGCTGTCGCCCCGGTTCAGCAGCACCACGGCACGGTCACCGTTGGCCAGTCGCTTCACCCAGGTCTCGGTCGTGCCGGCGGGGCCGACGCGGACGGCCTGGACGACGGCAGGGTCCTGGTTGATCGCGAGCACATCGGGGTCGGAGAGGGTGCTGAGCGAGGTCTTGCCCAGCTTGGTGACATCGCTGCCGATCACCAGGGGGGCAGCCGCCACCGACCAGAGCGTCATCTGGGTACGGAACTCCTCGTCGGACATTCCGTGTTCGGGCCCGAGGTAGTCCGGGTCGTTGAAGTGCCCGGGACCCGCGGCTTCGGGGTGCCGCGCGTTCGCGTCGTAGTTGCGCAGCACGTCCTTGAACTTGATCTCGTCGACGAAGCCCACGTCCGTGTAGGTCCGCCAGGACTGTGCGATCTTCGGCGCGTAGCTCCAGGAGTACGTCGACTGCTGCTCTTCGGGGTAGTTGCCCCAGTCCGGGGAGGTCACCGGGTTGCAGAGGTTGAAGATCATGGGGCGCTTGCTGGCGTTGTTCCGCAACGCCTGCGCGAACTCGGTGTAGACGGTCTTCGGGTCGAGGTCCGCGGCGATGCCGCAGAGGTAGTCCACCTTGACCGCGTCGAACTTCCAGGCCGCGAACTGGTCCGCGTCACGCTGGTAGTAGCCGCCGCTGCCCAGTCCGCACTTGCCGGGGATGTACGGGCCGGCGTCGGTGTAGATGCCGGCCTTCAGGCCCTTGGAGTGGATGTAGTCGACCAGCGGCGCCAGCCCGTTCGGGAACTGGGCGGGGTTGGGCGTCAGGTCGCCGGCCGCGCTGCGCGGGGTCGGCGCCGCCCAGTTGCCGTCGATCCACACGTACTCGTAGCCGGCCTTGCGCAGGCCGCTGCTGACCAGGAAGTCGGCCGTCGACTTGATCTCGGCCTCGGTGGGATCGCCACCGAACGCGTAGTAGGTGTTCCAGCCCATGTACGGCGTCGGGCTCAGCACCTGCGCGGATGCCGGCGCCGTGACGGCTGTGCCGGCGACGGCCGGGGCCGCCTGGGCGGACGCCGGCACGGCCGCGGCCAGCGCGCCGGTCACCAGGGCGAGGAGGGCGGTGAGATGTCGTTTCACATCGGATCCTTCGCTGTCCGATCGATCAGGCGTGCCGGCCCGTCCTGGCCGTGAGCCCGGGGCGCCGCCCCTCTCGTCGAGGGTGCGGCGGCCGGTTCCCGGACCGCTCCATGCCCGCGCGCCTGTTGCGATCTTGTTTCCAGGGATCCTGCAGCGGTTACCGGCGCGCGTCAATAATAATTCCTAAATTAAGAGTTACTGATTGGACTCGGCCGGGGCACCCCCAACGGCGCCCCGTCGGGTCGTGCCTGATCTGGTGCCAGATGTGGCGTATGGCGGGATGGTGGGGCGGTGTTCCCGCTTGTGGGTGTTCGCGGCCGGGGCGTCCAGCGCCGGCTGCCCACGGCTGCAACCGTGGCGAACCCTGTACCGCCGGTGCTGTCCGTCGCAGAGCACGCGAAGCTGGTGGCATGCGCCGCATCGCAGGGGGATGCGTCCTGACGCAGCCCCCGAAAAAGGTTGCGGGCTGCTGTCGATCCGGCCGCTTCGTGTTCGACGTCTTCGTGTGGGGCGGCCTGCCGCACGATGACGACGAACAGGACCTGGCGAGGAAGATCGTGGATCAGCTGCTGAGAGTGATGAACTTCAATGTCTCCAGTGACGGGATCGGTGCCGGTGAGCACCAGAGCCTGGAGCGGCCGTTCGGCTGTGACCGTCCCGAGAGGCTGTTCGGCTGGGCCGGCGCGACGGCGAGCTGGCCGATGCGCACCGACCCCGGTGGCAGCCGGGGCCTGGACGACTACTTCACCCGGGACTTCGCACGCAACATCGGCGCCGAGATCATGGGCCGCAACAAGTTCGGGCCCCAGCGCGGGCCCTGGAGCGACCATGAGTGGCGCGGCTGGTGGGGGCAGGAGCCCCCGTTCCGTACGCCGGTGTTCGTCATGACCCACCACCAGCGCCCTTCGTTCACGCTGTCCGACACCACGTTCCACTTCGTCGACGGCGACCCGGCCACGGTCCTGGAACGGGCGCGGGAAGCGGCGCAGGGCAAGGACGTGCGCCTTGGCGGTGGGGTCACCACCATCCGGGCGTTCCTTGACGCCGGCCTCGTCGACACCCTGCATGTGGCGGTCGCGCCGGTGAAGCTCGGGGTGGGGCTGCGCCTGTGGAAGTCTCCCGAGGAACTGCTCGACCGGTTCCACCTGGAGGTCGTGCCCAGCCCGAGCGGCGTGACGCACCATCTGTTCTGGCGGCGGTGACACCTGGGCCCACTGGAATTCAGGCTGCGACTGCGAGAGGGCGTCTGTCCCAGCCGATGCCCTCCTCGCGGCGGATGCGGGCACGTTGGCCCCCGCCCGGCGGCGACTACGTCGCGGTGACGGCGGCGGGCGCCTGTGCAGGGGGCGGTGCAGGGCCTGGGTCTGCCCAAGATCGCTGCGGCGGTGGGTGCTGGCCGGGCCCGTGGGGTGGACCGGTCGCTGAGCTCAGTGATGACCTCAAGAGGTTGTCGTCTTTCCGGGCTTGAGGACTGCGTTCTCACTGGTCAGGCATAGGGTCGGCGGTCTCGTGGCAGTGGAGTCGTGTCGTGTCGTTGCTTTGGTGGAGGTCGAGGATGCCGTCGGTCGTGGGGCTGCTGGCACAGCGTGAGCTCACCGCTCGCCGTCGTGGCGACGATCTGCGGGAGAAGGCCGACCGCCTCCAGGCGGAGCTGGCCGTGGCTGAGCGGGAGTGGAACGAGTGGGTCATCGCCCGCTCACGCGTTGGCGAGGTACTGGCCCCGGGCAACGACACCGTCGTCGGCCCCGCCGCCTCCGAGGGTCTGCCGGCTCCCGGTGTGCAACCGGCGCGGCCCGAACCGGCGGAGGCGGCGAACCGGAAACAGTGGTGCCGGTGTGGCGCGCGGGGCTGGCCTGGTCGGCGCTGTCGATGGAATACCAGCGCATCCTGCAGGCCCTCAGCGACCGTAACCGACTCGGTCAAGGAGCGTTGACGTGCCAGGAGATGGCCGCCTGCTTCGGCCTGGACCCCGTACCGCGAAAGGTGGAGGCACTGCGATCGAAGGCCAAGCGGCTGACGGCGCGCGGCTGGCTGATCGAGCCGGCACCTGGCCGATTCACGCTCGCGAAGGACGTGGCCGGGCAACGCGGCGGGTCATGGGCATCGTCATCGACCAGTAGACCATCGCCTCCGCGCTGGTGATGGAACGCTCGAAGTCGCGCACGAGACGGCGACTTCGCAGCAGGTGGGCGAAGAACCGCTCGACGATCCACCGGTTGGGCAGCACGACGAAGCCGCGCATGTCGTCGCTGCGTTTGACGATGGCGAGGACCAGGGTGAGGGCCGCGAGGCAGTACTCGACGAGGCTGCCGGTGTATCCGCCGTCGGCCCAGACCAGGGCCAGTAGGTGGTGCGCGGCAGTGACCTGGGCGAGCAGGACCTGGGCCGCGGCGCGGTCGCCCACATCCGCTGCGGTGACCATCACCGCGAGCAGCAGGCCAAGGGTGTCGACCACGACGTGCCGCTTGCGCCCGTTGATCAGCTTGCCGCCGTCGAAGCCGCGGCTGTCAGAGCCGACGACCGCGTCCGCTTTGACCGACTGCGAGTCGATCTCGCCCGCGCCCGGCTCCGCGTCCGGCCCGGCCCGCTCGCGGACCAGGCGGCGGAGCCGGTTGTGGAACTCGCGGACCAGATCGTGGTTGCGCCAGCGCCGGAAGAACGCATAGACCCGGTCCCACGGTGGGAAGTCGGCAGGCATGGCCCGCCACTTCGTGCCGTTGTCGACCAGGTAGCGGATCGCGTCCGGCATCGCGCGGTGGCAATAAGCCTCCGGTTGCCCGCACCGGCCCCGCAGCCAGCCCGGCACCGGCAGCAGTGGCCGGACCACCGCCCACTCGGCGTCCGACATGTCGGTGGGATACCGACGCTCGCGCGCCCCGTGGTCTCTGGCGTTCCCGAACCTGTGAACCAGACAGCCACACGCGAGAGCGGCTGAAGTGGACCCCACTCCCGCGTTGCCGTAGAAATGCGGCAACAGGGCCTCCTGGACCGCACGTTGGCTTCGACACCCTTCGAGCTACCAAGTGGCCCGGCTCTCATGCACGGCAGCCGCCGCAGTCACCCGATCGACTGACTTCTCGACGAGATCGGGACGACGGCAGTCGCGTCGCTTCTCGTGATCGCTGGGACGGACAAATGCGCACTGCCATCCAGGTAGACGGTCGGCTTGGTGACGCCCCGAGGCCGCCTCGCGGGTTTGAGCCCGGTGCCGCGGCTGACGAACCTGGCGAAGAGTCGTGTCGAACCGGGTCGAGGCGCGGTCAACCGCCCCCGCTACGTCCTACTTCTCTTCCGGCTCCCAGGCGCGGAGCAGGTCGAGCAGCCCTGCGTCTCCGTCAACGTGCAAGGAGTCCGCCTGGATCCGGTCGTACAGGTAGAGGACCAGCTCACTGGCCGTGCCGTGGACGGAGGCGTCGGCTGCGTCCGAGTCTTCGCCGGTCGCGGCGGTGGGCGCGGGGATGCGGGTGGTGCGTGCGCCGTCGCCGTCGACAGTGAGGCGCCAGGAGCGGCCCTCGGCGGCGTGGAAGTCGAAGGCCGTGGGCTTGTGCGGCCAGGCACTCGGCGTTGCGCAGACGGTGAACAGGAACTCCTCCACACCGTCGAGCGCCAACTCGACCGGCAGCGGCTGCGGAGCGCCCCCGGCGAGCTGGGCGTCGTAGGTGTGCACCGCGGTCTCCTGGACCCGGTGCCGGGCGGTGCCGCCGGCGGTCTGCGGTGACTGCGACGCGGGCCACCACGTCCAGCAACCGCTCTCCGGTCCCGCCGCGCGCAGGGCGCCCAGCAGAAGCTGCGTCGACGCGTCCAGCCAGGCCAGCAGGGCCTCACGCTCCTGCGGCAGTTCCAGCGCGGCGCGCGCGGCGACGGCCTCGGCCGGGGGAGCGTCGGCAGACCCCGCGCCGACGATGGCGGCCCAGAAACGGTCTCCCCCACCCAGGTGCTTCACCAGATCGAACAGCGTCCACCCTGGGCAGGTCGGCACCTGCGCGTCGAGACCGGGCGCGGCGGCGACCACGGCGCGGAAGGCGGTCGACCGCTCATCGATCAGTCGCAACAGGTCAGGGAACTCAAGATTCTTCTCCACGCCGGGTGTCTATCACCGTGCTCCGGTGATGGACAGCGATTTTCACAGTCGCCGCCGGTTGGCCATTGCGGACGTCCTCCCGCCCACCGCTCGGGTGACAAGCTGCGCACTGCTGCGAGGGCGCTGGTGGTGGCGGTACGCCACGCGTCGTGCCTGTGGGTGCTCTGGCCTCGCCGTGCGGCCGGGCACCTCGGCGACGTGACGTCCACCCGGTGCGCGCGGTCATGCTGCCGCTCGATGTGATGGACGCGGAGGTCACGACGGCGGGGGAGGACCGGTCGGGTCGGGAGTTCAGCTGACTCCCGTTCGACCAGCACTCCTCAAGTTCGGAACAACAACAGCCACTCAGTCGCACGCCGCAACAGCCCGGGTCGGGCCGCTTGCGGCGTACGGCGCGGCCGGTAGGGTGGCCGGTTCGGCCCGCGGGCGGCGGCTGTGCCTGCGAAGGCACATCGACAGACGCCGCAGGATGCATCTGCGACGGGTGCCGGATGCATGGCGATCCGATCCGGCAGCGGCGGTCTCCGGCCAGAGCCAGGGTGGTGCGGCAGGACCATACGCCGGCCGCAGATCCTTCGCCGCCCGGCAGGTCCTCCTGGCGCCGAGGTTCTATACACCCGGTGTCCTGTGCGATCAGGCTTTCCTCGCCGGCCGCAGAGGTCGGCTGTTCCACCAGCGATCGAGGACCCGTGAACCCGAGCACCGACGAACCCATGGCCGATGTGCGAGACATGTACATGGCCCACACCATGATCCGGCGTGAATTCGGCCTGCTCCCGCAACTCGTGCGGGACGTCGAGCCGTACGACATCCGGCGCTCGGAGGTCGTCGGCGCCCACGCCGAACTCGTCTGCGGCTTCCTGCACTTCCACCACGAGGGCGAGGACGTGATCCTGTGGCCGCTGCTGCAGCAGCGGGGCGGGGCCGAGGCCAAGGCCATCGTGCCGCTGATGGAGGAGCAGCACCACACCATCGAAGCCGCCAACAGCCAGGCGTTGCGCCTGCTGCCGCAGTGGCGGTCCACCGCACACGGCGGGCACGAGCTCGCGGAGGCGCTCGACCGGCTGCTGGCCGCGCTGCTGGAGCACATGACGATGGAGGAGCAGCGCATCCTCCCCCTGGCCGAGAAGTACGTCACCGCGGCCGAGTGGAAGCAGCTCGGCGAGCACAGCATGAGCGAAGTGCCGAAGAAGGCCCTGCCGCTCGCCTTCGGCATGGCGATGTACGAGGGCGACCCCGAGGTGATCAAAGCGGTCCTCGCCGAGGCTCCGCCGCCCGCGCGGCTGATCCTGCCGTTCCTTGCGCCGCGCCTGTACGCCAGGCACGCCAAGCGGGTGCATGGCACCGCGACCCCGCCGCGCGTCACCCGCTGACCACACGTGCCCGGGCCGGTCCCACCCCGCGAGGGCCGCGGGCGAACGGCCGGCGGCCCCCGGTATCGGCCGTCATCTGCTCAGGTGGCGGCCGATACCGGGGGCCGTGACGACCGGGCGCATGCGGGGCGCGGTGGACGGTGATGCCCTGGACCGGCCGGTGGGCGCCGACCCGGCCGTCCGGCGCCACGCCGCCGCCTGCACCGCCGCCGCCAAGGCCACGGGGCCAACCGGTGGCGCCGCGCCCGGGCGGCTGCGCCGGCAGCCGCCGTGAGGCTCCTGGCCGTGTCCTGATGACGGCAGGGACCCGCGCCCGTCATGTCCGGGCCGCCTGCCGGCAGCAGCGTGGCGGGCACCGCTCCTACCGGGCCCGCGGCCGGCCACCGCCCGGTGCCGGCCGGCGGCCCTTGGTCGTGCACGAGTTCGAAGGTCGCGGACTCTTGCGCACCCGCATCCTCGGTGGCGTCCCCAACGGGCACCGCCATGCGGCTTGACCTGCGGCGACGGCTTTCCGGGCCCCGTGCGCTGACTGCCCTGGGGTGCGTCCGTCGCGAGGCCGGGGTGCGCATATGAGCGCAATCCGTTCATACTTACGCATAACCCTCAGTCGGGTCACGATTACCCTACGTAACCGAGGCGTGATCTCGTATGAACGCCAAGACGAAATACACACTCGCCGCCGCTGCCGTCGGCTGGACGTTCCTTGCGTCCCAGTGGTCCGGCAAGGGCTGCGACTTCGTCCCGCAGTCCTACGCCCTCGTGGTCTCCCACGGCATGCCCACCAACAGTGAGGGATGCAAGGCCGAGACGGACGGGCCGCAGTACACCGACAAGTACGACCGGTGACGCACGCGTGAGGTTCGGCGTGGCTGTCACTGCGGTGTCCGGCTTGGGTGCCCACGGGAGCCTGTCGTCAATCGATCTTGCCTGGCCGATCGCGGTCCGGTGATAGGTCGCGATGAACTGTCGGATGCCGAGTGGGAGTTCGCGCGGCCGTTGCTGTCGCATGCCGCGTGGGGGCGCAAGCGGCTGGACGGGCGGACGGTCCTGAACCGGGCCCCTGCGCAATCCGTACCGGGCTCAGCCACTGCTCGCCTTCATCGCTGCGGGCCTTCAGTGCTCGGCCGCGGCCGCAGGCCGGCTTGTCACCACGACGCGGGTCGGTAACGCGGCCGGCACCTCGCCGATGGGGAGAGCCGGGGCCGGGTGGGGGCATCGTCGTCTTCGGCTGCCGATGTCAAGCATGACGATCGTCGGGGGTCGAAGGGGGCCGTCCGGCCCGGGTGTTCGCGGAGCTGCGTGCCTAGCGTCGGGCCCCATGGAATCGAGATCTCGGTACGGCTCCGGCCGTCGTGTGGTGGGTTCGATGGCGGTACTGGCCGCCGGCGTGGTGATCGTCGGCCTGTTGTACCCGGGCGGGCTGGGCGATGCGGGACCCGTCGAGGTGACCGACGGTGCGTCGGTGTCGTTGTACCGGGCGGTGAACGACGCCGTCGGGAAGGCTCCGGCGTGGATGGGCTCGATGGTGGTCCCGGTCGCCGGCGGCCTCCTGATCGTTCTGGGGCTGCTTCTCGTCCGGGTCTGGTCGGTCGCCGTGCGACGTCGCGACGTCCGGACCGCTGCCGGGGCGGTACTGGTCGGGGCCGGCACCGTCCTCGCCTATGCCGTCAGCGAGGCACTGAAATTGGTGGTGGACGAGGAGCGGCCGTGTCGTGCCGTGACCGGAATCCGGGCGGTGACCGACTGCCCCGGAGCGGGTGACTGGTCCTTCCCCAGCAATCACGCCACATTGGCCGCCGGGCTGGCTGTCGGCCTGGCCTTGCTCCGTCCCCGACGGGCGGCTGTCGTCCTTCCGCTCGCGGGCGTGGTGGCGGTGGCTCGCGTGGCGGCGGGCGTGCACTATCCGCATGACGCTGCGGCCGGTGCCGTGGTCGGTGCCACCGTGGTCGGCGCGACGGTGCTCGTGGCGACCCCGCTAGGGGTCCGGGCAGCCGCCGCGCTACGGGATCGCCTCGGCCGCCGCAACGATGCCGGCCTCGTGGGCGACCACGGCCGCCGCCGCCCGGTTGTCCACGCACAGGCGGGCCAGGATGGAACTGACGTGAGCCTTGACCGTTCCCTCGGCCAGGCCCAGGCGGCGCGCGATCTGGCCGTTGGACAGCCCGGTGCCGAGGAAGGCCAGTACCTGGCGTTCCCGGGGGGTGAGCGCCTCGACACGGCGGCGGGCCGTGGCACGCCGTTCGCAGCGCGTGCCGGCGTCCTGCGTGGTGAGGTGGGCGATCACCCGGGCCGCGACCTTGGGTGACAGGTAGGCCGCGCCGTCCGCCACGGCGCGGACACCGGCGATCAGCTCCTCGGGCTCGCCCGACTTGATCAGGAAGCCGGCGGCGCCGTCGGTGAGGGACTTGAGGATGTACTCGTCCTGTCCGAACGTGGTCAGCACGACGACACCGGTCGTGGGGACGGTGCGCTGGATCTCCGCCGTGGCACGCAGTCCGTCCACGCCCGGCATGCGGATGTCCATGACCACCACATCCGGGCGGTGGAGTTGGGCCAGCTCCACCGCCTGGTGGCCGTCGCAGGCCTCGGCGACCACAACGAGGTCGGGCGCGGTGGACAGCACGGCCCGGACTCCCTGGCGGATCAACGGCTCGTCGTCGGCGATCAGGACCCGGATCACTGGGTGACCACCTGCTTCGAGACGAGCCGGTCCCCGCGGAAGCACAGCCGGTACAAGTCGCCCGAATCGTCGTCGAAGGGGTTCGCCGTCATCGCGTAATACTCGCATCCTGTACCGGGGCCCGGCGAGGCGCCGTCAGCCGCATGATGCGGGGCCTGTTCTTCGGGGAGCAGGCCCGCCAGTTCAGCGCGGCTCTGCCCGAGGTGGATGCGGGCGTAGGTCTTTGGCGCCACCACCGACGCACGGACCAGGATCAGGTCCCACCCCCGCAGGCCGACACCGAGCAGGGCGACGGCGGTGACGGGCACCAGCACGGCGGCACGCGCGGTGCGGCGCACACGCCTGCGCGCGCGCCGCTGTTCCTGTGGCACTCCTGTGCGGCCGCTTGTCGCGGCGGCCGCCGCCGGAACACCACCCGGGCCATGAGGGATGCGGGCGACGACCGTGAATCCCCCCTCACGGGGGCCGTAGGTGATCGACCCGCCTGCCAGCCGGACCCGTTCGTCCAGGCCGATCAGTCCGCGCCCACCACTGGGGGCGCCGGTAGTGGCACTCGGAGCGCGATCGTTGTCCACGCGGACCTCCGTTCCCGCACCCGAGTGCCGGATCACCACGGTCACGGCCGCTTTGGGCGCGTGCTTGGCGGCATTGGTGAGTGCCTCCTGCACGACCCGGTGCACGGCCCGCTCGGCCACGGGAGACGGCTGCGCGCACTCGCCCTCGGTGAGCAGCGTGACCGCCAGCCCCGCGGCGGCCGCACCGTCGACCAGGTCCGCCACGCCGTCGTGGGAAGAGGGCGTTTCGATCTGCCGGAGGATGCCGATGACCTCGCCCAGGCGATCCACTGCGGCACCGGCCCTGGTCCGGATCTCGCCGGCAGTGTCCCGGTGCTCCGCCGACAGGCCGGGCGCCAGCTTCAGGGCGCCGGCCGACAGGGCGATCAGGCTGAGGTCGTGTCCGAGGAGGTCGTGCATGTCCTGTGCGATCCGGGCGCGTTCCTGCAACCGAGCCTGCTCGGCGATGAGTTCCTGCTCCCGCTCCAACTGCTCCGCGCGTTCCCAACCGTTGCGCACCAGCGCGCGGTACTGATGCCGGAAACGGCCCGCGAACCACGGCAGCACCGCCGCGCCCACGAGCACCAGGACGAACCGATCGCCGAGCGTGATCCACGACGGCACCGCCCAGACGGCCACCGCTCCGGTCGCGATCGCCGCGGTCAGCACGCCCGCCGCTGTGCGGACCGACCGCGGCAGACATCCTGCCGCCCACGACAGCACGACCGTGACCGGCACCCACCACAGACTCACCACGCTCAGACCCGCCGTGCCCGCTGCAGCGGCGAGCAGCGCAAGCTCCATCCCGCGAACAACCGTCATGATCCGTCGCCTCACGGATGCGACGATACGAAGAATCGGAGCCAGCCAACACTGCCGAAAGTCGCATTGCCCGCCGCGGCCCGGCGGGCCTCACCTGCGCACGCGCGGCGTTCCGGGCCCGATCCAGGAGATGATCTCGCGCTGGATCGCGTTCCTGCCGCCGCCCCTGCGTGCCTTGGCGCCGGCGTCACGCGCCCTGGAAGACGGACGCCGCACCTCCCATCCCGAGTTGGTGCTGTTCACCTCCTGGCGCCGGCTGCAGGGAACACATCGAGCGCGACCCCGCCGGTGGTGACCTGGAGCCCCTGGCCGGCCTTGTCGATCACCACGGCACGGATGCCGTCCTGGCCGCGGTCAACCGCCTGGCTGGTGTGCAGGACGCGCAGGTGACGATGGCCCCCGCGCGCACATTCAAGGGCCGCGAATGGCCCCAGGGCCGAGATCGCCGACGACTTCTGCCCGTCCAGGGACAGCGACGAAAAGGACGGGCACGCAAACCCCTTGCCCGGCCTGATCGGCGACGGCGACGCCCGCCTCGACTGCGTCGCCGTCACCCGCGCGCGCACCCCGACCTCGGCGGCCTGGAATGGATCGACGAACACCCCGGCGGAACCTCTCCGGCGTCACATCTGTGGCCAACCGGCGATCCGGTCGCCGTTGCGGGCTGAGCCGGGCCGGACGGCCTTCGCGCCGGTTGCCGCCCCGTCCTGCACAGGCACCGCCTCCTGGTGCACCTCCGCTGCCTCCTGCGCCAACCCCGCGGCAGATCAGGTCGGGTGAGGACGGGCTGGGCACCACGGGTGACCGCGGGTTTGTCACTTGTCGGATTGACGGGCTGGTTGGCCGGTTGTCTGCTGGGGTACGGCCTGCGGGATGCCGGCCTGCCGCCACTCCGCCGGGGAAAGACCGTAGACCGCCCGGAAGGTGCGGCTGAAGTGCGCGTGGCTGGCGAAGCCCCACCGGTGTGCGATCGCCGCCACCGTCTGTCCTGCGAGTTCCGGCCGTACGAGGTCCCTGCGGCAGGCCTCCAGCCGCAGGCGCTGGATCCAGCGGACGACGGTCATGGGCTCGTCCTGGAAGAGCTGGTACAGGTAGCGGACGGAGATGTGGTGCGCGACCGCGACCGTCGCGGGGGAGAGGGCGGGGTCGTCCAGGTGGGTGCGGATGTAGGCGCGGACGCGCTGCAGCAGGGCCCGCTCCACCGTGGCCTGCTCCCCTGAGGTGCCTTCCAGGGCGATCAGGGCGGTGAGCACGTCGATGACGCCCTGGCGCAGGAAGCGTTTCGCGTCCTGTGCGCAGATGCAGTGTTCCGTGGTCGTCACGAGCCCGTCGACGTATGAGGCGAGGATCCCGCCGATCCCGTGGCCGGGTGAGTAGGTGCGGCCGGTGGCCAGGCGCAGGAGCGAGTCGGGGAGGTCCAGCAGCTGCCGTGGGACCGTGGCCACGTGCTGCCGCACGGGGCCGGCGAAGTCCAGGACGTACGGCCTGCGGCTGTCGAGGATCACGAGTTCGCCGGCGGCCACCGGTGTCTCGCGGCCGTCCTGGGCCGCGACGCTGCCGCCGGTGTGTTGCAGGCTCACGATCAGCGAGCCGTCGCCGTCGCCGTCGCCGTCGCCGTCGGCGGCGATGAGCGGGGCGGTACGCGCCATCCGTTGCGGGCTCGCCTCGAGGAAGCCCGCTTGGACGCCGGCGACGCAGGCCCGGCGTATCGCCCCGTGGAGCTCGGCCGGCCCCTGGGTGCGGATCTCCAGGCGAATGAACGCCCTGCGTACGGCGTCCCTCCAGTACTCGTCCCGCTCGGCGGGCGGTTGGATGTCCGTGCAGAATGCTTCGATCACGATGTCCTCCTGAACGGCACTGAAGGCATCTGGTCTCTGCGGCCACCGTAATTTCCCCCTGCGATCGCCGGCGGCCGTCCGGGCAGGTCCGTGGGATATCCGCAGCTGTGCGAACCGGATAGTGCGGGATTCCCGCCGTGCAGCCGTGTGCGACTCCGAAGGTCGTTGCACGTTCCGTGGACGTAACCCGCCCTGGCCGGAGCCCCCTCGATCGCACGGCCGTGACGGGAGGCGGGGAGGACACGCTCTGTAATTTCGGTATCGCGCTGAGCGAGGTTGCGCGTATTCATCCTCGTGGCCCGCGGGTGCCGGCGGTACGTGCCGCCGGCAGAAATGGGCCGGACTCCGGCGGCCGGTTCCTTGGGGCGGGAACCGGAGCTGATGTCGTGCACGAAAGGGCAAGGAGAGATCGTGCACGCACAGGCAAGGCGACGACCCGTGTGCTGCCTACTGTGAAAGAGGCGGCAGCGCCGCGCTTTGTCCGCTCGACGTGCCCGGGCCTTCAGGGCGGGTGCCTGGTGGCTTCGGGCTGCTCCAGCGGGCGGCTCGTTCTCCGCCGCCGGCCGTGCCCAGTTACGGTCCGCGAGATGAGGCCGAAGTGCCCGGGCGGGAAGGCCCCGTTGCCGGTGAATGCCCGCTCTGCCTGTCGCATGGTTGCCACCGCAACTCGCGGGGGCTCACACCGTACGCCGCCTTGAACACCCGACTGAAGTGGGGTGCGCTGGCGAACCCCCACCGGTGGGCGATCGCCTCAATCGTCATGAACTGATGCACCGACGATGCGAGTTCTCTCCTGCACTCTTCAAGGCGCTGCGTCCGTATCCACTCGCCGAGGCTGATTCCCGCTCGGGACAGGGTCAGGTAGAGCTGCCGTACGGAAACGTGATGCTCGGCGGCGATACGTGCCGCAGTCAGGTCGGGTTCTGCCAGATGGAGGCGG
The DNA here is from genome assembly GCF_033792805.1 of Streptomyces sp. PA03-1a. Taxonomy (NCBI): domain Bacteria; kingdom Bacillati; phylum Actinomycetota; class Actinomycetes; order Kitasatosporales; family Streptomycetaceae; genus Streptomyces; species Streptomyces sp. PA03-1a. Next base: position 7,147 of record NZ_JARAVO010000077.1, on the reverse strand, counting down.
ACGTATTCCTGAACACGGAACAGCAGTGTGCTGTTCAGAGGTGCTCCGGCCAGATCGTCACGGCCCGGGATCATGCTGACCACAGCCCTTATCAGGTCGACACAGGGCTGCGCGAACAGGGCGGCCTCAGCCTCGCCGACAGCGGCCTGGTTGCGGGCCAACCGGGTGAAAAGCGCTGCTGTGGCACCCACGACGGGGCGCTGCGAACTCAGTCGTACAGCTGTGACCTCGTCGAGCAGGGACGGCCGCAGCCCCAGGAGGTGCGTGGGAACGCGCACGAGGACCGAATGCATCGTGCCGTGGAAAAAGACCTCATAGGGCTTCGCGTTCTCGAGCACCGCGAGATCTCCCGCCCGGATCACACCCCGCCTTCCTCCCTGGTGGAAGGCGGAGACGCCCGCTTCCTGGAGATGGACGAGAACGTGCGGCACGAAGTCCTCGTCCACCGAGGCAGTAGCACGGCGCAGGCGGGCCACGTTCCAGCCGATCTCCGAGACTTTCACCGACCCCACCGCGTTGGTGGTTGCGCTGGCCCTCAGGAGATGCGGGTCCGGGGGAAGGTCCACCTCTATACGGCCGTTGATGGCCCACGAGAATTCACGGATCGCGTCCGCGCGATCGCCGGGAGCCAGCGACGCCACGTCGAGTCGATCTGCCATGCGGGCTCCCTCCAGAACCGGTCGCGGGCTGCGCGCTGGGACAGATCTCCACCGTACCGCGGCAAGTGCTGCATTTTGCGGCTTTTGCTGTATTGCACACCTTTATCTTCGTGCGGCCTTGCGGTCGGCAGCGCGGGGCATGGGGAACGGTCTCGGATTCGCGGTGCTCTCCTGGGTGAACCTCGATGGGGAGGGCGGTGCTCCGCAGAAGATCGGCCGCCCCAGCCCGTGGCAGAAGGCCCGCGACCTCCTGCCACACGCGTTTGAGGTCAGCCTGTTGCCGGGACGGGTTCTGCGGCCCCGGACGCGACCGCCGCGTGAGCGGCGTCGGTGGCCGGGGGTGTGATGGGGGTGTAGAAGACGCTGCCCTGCCGGCGGGCGCGTTCGGCGAGGCCCTTGGCCACCAGCGCCTCCAGGGTGTTACGCACGACCGGGGCGCTCGGCGTGGCGCGCTGAGGGTGCTGCTTGGCCAGGGCGTCGACGAACTCACTGACCATGCGCGGTTCGCTGCTTCCCGCCAGTATGTCCGCGACCAGGCTGCGCAGCGTCGGCTCCATGCTCGACGGTGAGCTGCCGGGCTTCGGCTTCCCGGCCGACTTGGGGGCAGGCGTCTTCTTACCGGCCTTTCGGGGCGCTGGCTCACCGGCCGCCTTCTTTCGCCCGCGCGGACGGGGCACTGGCTGGGCGGTGGGCGTCACCTTCGGCTCTTCGGCCTTGTCTGCAGACGCTTCACCTGCCGGTTCTTCCTCCACGACCACGCTTGAGGCGCCGGCCACGGTTCCTTGCAGTTGGGTCAGCCACGCCTGCTCCTGCTCGAGCTGAGCCAGCCTGTTCTGGAGTTCCGCGAGTTGCGTGCGGACCTTTTCCTGTTCGCCGGCGTTGTTGTCCAGGTCCTCTGCGAGACGCGTCGCATACCGGTCCTGAATGGTGTTGTTGTCGGTCACGACACTCCTCGTGTGTATGGGGTGGTGCTGCCGGATGGTACCTACCCGTGAGTCAATGTGTGTTGTTGTTGCGTGCCGGCAGCGCGTATCGAGCCTCTTGTGGCAGCCTTGTTGGGCCTCTGTAGAGCGGCGAGGAAGCCGTCGAGCAGTGTGACCGGTGCCCTTGGGGGTACTGGATCCCCGTCACTATTCGAGGTCTCTTTTACAACGACGCCGGTGCCACGAAGGCACGTGGAATTGCGCGGAGTTGTGGGGGCGGCCTCCGTTTCGTGGCCGGACGGACGAACGTGGGCACTGGGGCGCGTGACCATCCAGGGGATTGGCCGGCGCCTGCGCAGGGGTCTGCGCCTCTTGCAAGTGCGCGTGATGGCAGCACGAGCGTCTCCTGGCGGCGGAGCCGGCCCTGTCGAGGCCGTGGTCGGCGCGGTCCTCCTGGGGTAGGCCGGGACCGCAATGGGGGAGGGGGTGGGTCATGGTTGTGGTGGCGGCGCGGCTGGTGCGGGCCGGCCGCCGCGAGGCTCCTGCCGAGCGGATCCGACTGGCAGAACAGGCACAGTTACAAGCCGTTCAGTCGCTGGACGCTGTCTGGGGGATGACCGACCAGGAATTCGAGGAGTACGTGCCCATGCTGTACAGCCGGGATGGCTGCACCGATGTCCGCCGGGCAGGCGGCGCCGGCGGCCTGGGCGGCGACGTCATCGGCTACCTGCCCGATGGCGGGAGACTGGTGATCTAGTGCGTGCGTTACGCCCGGCATCGTTCGGTCGGCAGCCGGGACGTCCAGACGTTCAACGGCACCACCCGCGCCGAATACGGGCCAGACTTTGCCGGTCTTCGCCGCTTCCTGCACATATAATTCTCCGGCCTGCACGTTTGCGAGCAAGCGGCAGTTGAAGCTCATCGGCACCGACCTGCTCGGATTCTGGAATAGCGGCACACCTCTGACGTCGTTCCATGTTCTGGACATCGCCCGGTGCGGTGCTCACCGCAAGCCTCACTTCCGACGCTGATAGGACTCCGTCACCACCGCCGAGGCTGTACCTCCCGATCGGGCGGGTAGGGCTGGCGCCGGTCGGCCCCGGCTGTGCGGCCTATGGGGTCCAGACGTCTGGGGCCGGCCTGCCGGACAGCCGGGGGAGTGGGTCCCCTGTCAGGGGCAGTCTGCGGCGGGAAACGGTGATGAAGTCGCCTTGTGCGGCAATGATGCGCGAGCGCAGTGCGAACCAGTCCTCATCGGGGGCCAGGCCGCGTTTGACGGCGATGTGGACGCGCCAGATCTGCTCGTCCAGGGCGTGGGCCGCCTCTGCGATGTCCTTGTCGGCGACGAGGTTCACCATGCTCAGTGCCTCGTTCCACGGCCGCCAGTCGATGCTGGTCGCCACGACCACACCTTGCGGGATGCTTTCGGGACGGGAGGACTCCATGTCGCTGAGATCCACCAGCACCGTTGACGACTCCCGCAGCACCCGTGCGCAAACAGCCGCTTGCTGTTCACGGACCCAGTGCCGGTCCTGAGCGCGCCTGCTGACACTGCCGACGAAGACACCGATCAGCGTGGTCGCCACCGCTCCGCCTGGCGCGGCCAGCATGCTCCATCACTCGCTCACACACCCAGTGTGACGGTACGAGGACCTGCTCGACAGGGCGCTTGAACCTGCCCGGTCAGCCGATTCCCACGTGCAGCGCTGGACCGTGAAGGAGGCGGCAGACACCGCCAGTTCGCAGGGCCGGAAGAGGAAACCGGGGTGGAGTGACACCCGGCCGAATAGTTGCGACGTGGGGAAGTGCGGACCTGCGCAGACCAGATCGCCGGGTACGGCGGCCGGAGTCTGCCGGACCGCAGGTGCCCACTACTGCGGTGGCCGGTGGGCGAGTTCGTGGCGGAGAATGCGGGCCAGTTCGGCCGGCTGGGAGAGGAACGGGCTGTGCCCGGAGTGCAGGCGGACGGTGCGCTGGGCACGGGTGGCCATGGTTTGCTGGAGCGGTAGCGGGATGGCCAGGTCCTGTTCGCACAGGATGTAGGTGCTGGGTACGGTGCGCCAGGCGGCCCGGGTGAGGGGCTGGGTGACCGAGGCGAGGGACTGGCGGGCGAGTCTGGCGGCGGCTTGTTGTGCCAGGTGGGGTTCGACGTCGCTGTAGAGCACGTGCGAAGCCTGGGCCGCTTCGAAGTAGCCGTGGCCGGCGTGGCCCTGGGGGTCCTCGTGCACGTCCCAGTAGGGCGGGTAGACGCCGCCGGTCAGGGACAGGACCGAGTCGCCGGTGTCCTGCATCAGGGCGCTGAGGTAGATCATGTGCTCGACGTTGCCGGCTGCCGCGGCGGCTTCGGTGACGGGGCATCCTCCGTAGGAGTGGCCGACCACCACGGTCGGTCCGCCGACGACCGCGATGGCCTTGGCTACCGCCTCCGCATCGTCGTACAGGCCTCCCAGTGCTGCCGGGTCCGGTCCGCTGCTGGGCAGGGCGACCGTGCGTACGTCGAGGTCGGGGAGCTGCTCGGCCAGCGGCTGCCAGCACCAGGTGCCGTGCCAGGCGCCGTGGACCAGGACGAGGGTGGGAAGTGTGCTCACGTGCTGGGTCCTTCTGAGGTGAAGTGACAGGGCCCGCCCTGCCGTTTGCTGCTCGGGTGGTGTGCGGAGGCAGAGGACGAGGGGGGTCAGGCCTCGAGGGCGTCGCGGAGCATGCCTCGGGAGGTGATGCCCAGCTTGGGGTAGATCTGGTAGAGGTGGGCGCCCACGGTGCGGTGGGAGAGGAACAGGCGCTCGGCTATCTGCTTGTTGGTCAGGCCCGAGGCCGCCAGCCGGGCTATCTCCAGTTCCTGGGGGGTGAGCGTGTGCGGTGTGGTGGTGCCGGGCCGCCGCTTGGCTGCGCCGGCGGCGCGTAGTTCGCTCTCGGCGCGCTCCGTCCAGGGAGTGGCCCCCAGGTGCTGGAAGGCGGACAGTGCTGCTGCCAGCGGCCCCCTGGATTCGGTGGTGGCCCGCACGCGCCGCAGCCGCTCACCGTGGGCGAGCTGGACGCGGGCGTAGTCGAAGGTCCACCGCCCGGCGCCGGGTACGTCGAGGGCGTGGGTGAACAGCTGCAGGGCCTGGTTGTCGTCGGTGGTGGTCAGGGCGGTGCAGGCGTGGGTGAGCAGGGCGTGGCGTGAGGACAGTTCGGTGATGCCGGCGTCCCGCATGGCCTGGGCGTGGGCGGCTGCCTCTTGGTGCCGGTTGGTTCGCATGGCTGCCTCGACCAGGTCCATCGTTGCCCACAGTGCGTGCGGGGCGTGTGAGGCGAGGTGGCCGGCGGGGCTGATGGCGGTGGCGTGCTCGTAGGCGTCGGCGAAGTCACCGCGTCCCAGGGCCGCCAGCCCTGCGGCGTGGTGCGCGTAGTGGGCGGCGCCGAACGCCTTGCGGCGGGTCGCCCAGTGGATGACCTGCTCGGCTGCCGCGTCCGCGCGGTCGGCCTCGCCGGTGGCGGCGGCCAGGAGGGCCTGGGCGTAGTGGAAGTACCAGGCGAATCCTGTGTAGCCGTGGGTGGTGCACAACTGGACGCCTTCTTCGGCGAGTTGCGCTGCCTCATCCCACATCCCGGTGAGGTAGTCGTCCAGGGTGAGGTGGATGAGTCCGGCCATGTGCCGGCGTGCCGGGCCGCCGTCTCGTCCCATGCGGACCATGCGCCACTGTGCTTCGCGGACGTCGCCGAGGCGGTCGACGTACAGGGTCGCCGAGCCGGTTCGCTGGAGTTGGACGGGGTCGGTGACGTCGGTCAGCTGTGCTATCAGTTCGTCGAGTTCGCCCGAGGCGGCGGCGCCTGTGCGGGCGGGGTCGGAGAAGGTCTTGGCCAGCGCGGACAGCACCGGCGGGGCCTTGGGGGTCAGCTTGTCCAGCGCGCGGTGGTAGGGCTGCCACAGTTCGGGCCGGGCGCCGAAGAAGCACACCAGGGCAAGGGTGTGCAGGGCGTCGATGAGCGACTTGTCCGCGGCGTCGTACTCGTGGGTTCCGGCTTCGATCGCGTCGACCAGCAGGGCGTGCGCGGTGTCGATGTCGCTGTCGCTGTTGAGGATGAGAACGGCGGCGGCCGCGGCCGAGTGCAGGGAGCTCTTGGCGCCCGCGGCCGTGTGCCGTGCATCGTCCAGGAGTTTTTGGGCGCTGTGCAGCGACCCGGTGGCCTCGGCGCCGATGTAGGCGGCGGTGGCGAGGCGGCGGCTGCGGCCTGCTCCGGGCGGTGTGAGGTCCGCGGCCCGGAGCAGGGTGCGCATGCCGCCGATGGCGTCGCCGCAGCGCAGCGTGAGGCGCGCCGCGTCTTCCAGCAGGGCGGCGACGTTCTCGTCGGGCTCCAAGGTGGCCTCGCCCAGGTGCCAGGCCCGGCGCTCGGGCTGGTCCACCAGGACCTGGGCCAGGGCGGTGTGGACCGCGCGCCGCCGGCTGCTGGTGGAGTTCTCCACCACGGCCGAGCGGATGAGGGGGTGGCGGAACCTCAGCCGTCGTGCGTCCTCGTCGATGTAGACCAGCTGGTCGCGTTCGGCGGGGCCGAGGTCTTCCAGGTCGTAGCCGTCATCGGTCTGCCGGGAGGCGGCCTGCAGGACGCCGAGGTCGCCGACGCCTTCCAGCGCGGCGAGCAGCAGCAGGCGCTGGGTGGGCTGGGGCAGGCTGGTGACGCGGGAGCCGAACACCGTTTCCAGGCGCCGGCCGAGCGGCAGTACGGCCGGGACGTCGCCGACTGCCGGCCCTGGCGTGGCCGGCAGGGCGGACGGCAGTTCCAGCAAGGCGAGCGGATTGCCGCATGCCACGGTCAGCAGCCTCCGGCGGGCGCTGGGAACCAGGTGGGGGGAGGCGTGGGCGACCAGGCGGGCGGCCGACTCCTCGTCCAGCGGCTGCAGCCGGTATTCGGGCAGGGCACCGCAGTCGTTCAGGCTCGCCGCTCCGGTACGTGACGCGGCGAGAAAGCTCACCCCGATGCCGGCCGCCCGTCGTCGGACGAAGCCCAGGACGGCCGCACTGGCCTGGTCCAGCCAGGGCAGGTCGTCGATCACCAGGACGAGCGGATCTCCGGCCGCGACCGTCCGCAGCAGGAGCAGCACGGCGTTGGAGACCATCAGCATCTGGGGCGGTGAGCCGCTTTCGAAGCCGAGTGCCACGCGCAGGGCGTCACGGAAGGGCACCTCCAGATCCTCGATCTCGCGCTGGAAGGGAAACAGGACCTGGTTGAGACCCGAGTAACTGCAGTTCGCCTCGAACTCCACACCGGCGGCTCGCAGTACCCGGGCGCCCTCGGCGCGGGCTCCCGCCGCGACGGCGTCCAGCACTGCTGTCTTCCCGACCCCGGCATCCCCCGAGACCAGCAATGCTCCGCCTCCGGTGCCCAGGCCCGCGAGCTCACGGATCGTGTGCAGATCGCGGTCTCGACCGATCAGCGCATGGGCCGTATCGCGCTGGGAAGAGTCACTACCGATCACTGCTTGCTTCCGTTTCTTCTCGTGAGCCAGGGGATGGGCATGGGGCAGGGCTGCCCGCCCGGCGGCGCCCGGCGCGGGGGCCGGCGTGCAGCGCCTGGACGGGGGTACGG
>NZ_JARAVO010000076.1:0-37405 GCF_033792805.1 Streptomyces sp. PA03-1a | reverse complement strand
GCCCACCCCCGCCCCGGAACCCGGGCCCGGACCGGAACCGGGCGTGGGCGCGGGCACGGGCACGGGCGACGGCGAGGCCGAGAGCGAGGGCGAAGGAGCAGCCGACGACCTGTACGCGCGCTTCACCACCGCCTTCCCCGTCCCGCCCGACATGCGGCCCCTGCTGGACGCCCTGGCCAAGGGCCCCGGCACGCCCCAGGGCATGGATCCCGCCTTCGTCGCCGACGCCGAGCGGCGGTTGCGCGAGGCGCTGGAGCGGACGGAGGCCGGCAGCGCCGAACGCGCGTGGACGGCCGGCCTGCTGATGGCGGTCATCGGGATGCGCTACATGGCCGACCAGGACGCCGCCGTGATCGAGGAGGCGGCCGCGCTCGGCGACCGCGTCCTGGCCGAACTCCCCCACGGCTGCGCGGAGCACGTCCGCCTGGTCCTCGCCTCGGCGCCGTGGCAGCACATGCGGGCGGTGCTCGCCATGGACACCGGCGCCCTGCGCGCCTGCTGCCGGGAGCTGCGCGCGGCGCTCGACCTGCTGCCCGGGGACGCGCCCGAGCGCGCCGCCGGGGAGGTCGAGTACGCCAATGCGCTCACCAACCTCGCCGGGCTCACCCAGGACCCCGTCCTGGCCGCCGAGGCGCGCCGCAGGATCGCCGACGCCTCACGGCGCGTGGAACGGACCCCGGGCCTGACGGACCTGCTGGGCGGGATGGTGACCTCGTACGGCCACTGGGCGGACTACACCGACGCCACGGTCCGCGGGGACCGGCGGGCGGCGCGGGCGGCCGAGGTCGCGTTCGTGGCGTCGCCCGCGGGCGAGATGCCGGCGCTGCGGTTCGAAGTGGCGCGCATCGCGATGGCCGACGCCCTGGAGCACCACGACTGGGCGGCCGCGGCCGACGCGGCGGCACGGGCCCTGGAGACCCTGCCGTCGCTGGCCTCGCGGGCCCTGGCGCGGGAGGACCGCCGGGCCACCGTCGGCGGGGCGCTGCTCGGCCGCCGCTACCCCATGGCGCACCTGGGGGTGGACGGCGCCGACCCGTCGGGGGCGGGCCGGCCCGATCCCCTGACCGGTACGAGCCTCGGCCGCACCGGCTGCGCAGCAGCGCTCGCCGCCGGGCGCCCCGCGCAGGCGCTGGCGCTGCTGGAGCGGGGCCGGGCCGTCCTGATGGGCCAGGACCTGGAGGCCCGCGCCGATCTGACCGCCCTGTCCGCGGCGCACCCCTTGCTGGCCCGGGAGTTCGCCGGGCTCGGGGGACGCCTGCGGCGGGCCGAGGCGGGCGAGGACTTCATGGAACGGCACGTGCCGGCCGCCGAGTGGGAGGCGCTGCTGATGCGCGTCCGCGGCAAGCCGGGCTTCGAGCGGTTCCTGATGCCGCCCACGGAACGAGAGATGCGCGCCGTGGCGGCGCAGGGACCGGTCGTCGCGGTCAACGTGGACCGGCTCCGGTGCGACGCGCTCATCGTCACGCAGGAGCGCATCTTCTCCGTTCCGCTGCGTGAGCTGACGGAAGGACAGCTGGCCCTGCGGGCACAGGAGTTCCTCGGCGCGGTCAGCCTGCCGCGGACCGCGCCCGACGAGGAGCACGACCGCGCCCGCGAACTCGTCCTGGACACCCTCGCCTGGCTCTGGCGCACCGTGGCCGAGCCGGTGCTCACCGCCCTCGGCCTCACCCGGCCGCTCCCCGCGGACGCCCCCGCGTCGGCCGCGCCCCGGCTGTGGTGGTCGGCCTCCGGGCCGCTGGCGTACCTGCCGCTGCACGCGGCCGGACTGCAGCGGCGGCACCAACTGCGCGACGCGAGCACCGTCCTGGACCGGGTGGCCTCCTCCTACACCCCCACCCTGCGCGCCCTGCGGCACGCCCGGCAGGTCTCCTCCGGCCGCACCGGCGGACGGCTGCTCGCCGTCGGCCGGCCCACCGGCACGGCGGGCTCGGCGGGCGCCTCGGCCCGTGAGGTCGCCGCGATCGCGGACGCGCTGGGCGGCGTACGCGCCGTCGAGGGCGAGGCGGCCACGCCGGAACGGGTCCTGTCGGCCCTGCGCACGGCCCGCTGGGTGCACTTCGCCTGCCACGGCGTCAGCGACCCGCGGGACCCGTCCGCCAGTCACCTGCTCCTGCACGGCGGGCCGCTCAGCGCCGCGGACGTCTCCCGGCAGGAACTGCTCTACGCCGAGCTGGCGGTGCTGCTCGCCTGCCACACCGCGCACACCGGGCAGCTGCCGGACGAGGCCGTCCACCTCGCCTCCGCCTTCCAGACCGCCGGCTACCCCCAGGTCGTCGGCGCCCTTTGGGAGGCCGACGACGCGGTCTGCGCCCTCCTGGCCGCCCGCCTGTACGCAGCGCTCCGCGGCCCGGCGCCCGGCGCCGTCGCCCCCGCGGACGCGGGCCGCGCCCTCAACCACGTCATCCGCGCCCTGCGCACCCGCTACGCCCGCTCCCCGGCGGTTTGGGCGCCCTTCGTCCACATCGGCCGCTGAGCCCCGCGACGGGACGTCAGGCGCCGCCCAGCGGTCCGGCCAGGTCCGGGTGCACACGGGCCGGGTCGACGGTGGTCACGGTGTACGCGGCGACCCCCGAGGTCACCAGGGGGTCCTCCGCCGCGATCCGCTCGATCGTCCGCCGGTCCGTGCCCCGGGCGAGGATCACGCCGCCCTCGGACGAGGGCACCGTCTGCCCGGAGAGCAGGAACGTGCCGGCACGGTGGTGGCGTTCCAGGAACGCGACATGGGCGGCGACGAAAGGCCCGGCGTCCGCTTCCGATCCGGTGTACGTCAGGAACAGCAGGTGCAGCATGCTCGTCCGATCTCGTGGCGGGCCGGGCGGCCCGCCACATCATGGCAGCGCCCGCTCCCGCGGGGTCATCTGCGGCGGCGCAGCACCAGGTCGAGCTCCTGCCAGGTCGCCGGGGCGACGGGCCCCGGCGGGACGGGGATCCCCACCGCACGGGCGACGGAGCGCAGACGCAGGTCCACGACGGCGTCGGCGAGGTCCGCCAGGGCGAAGAGCCGTTCGCGGCCGAGCCACCAGGCGGCGGACACGAGCACGGCGCCGACGACGAGCGCGGGCCACCACGCGGTGACGCAGGCCAGCGCCGCGTACAGCAGGCCCCATCCGCACAGCCGGGTGGACGCCTCGAAGGCACCGGCCGCCGTGCGGATCTCCCCGCGGTCGGCCTCCGTGGCCGCCAGCCACAGGCGCGGCCAGACCGCCGTGAAGGGCACCGCGTAGTACCCGCCGACGCGGTGCTCCAGGGCGTGCATCCGGTCGCCCATGCGGGTGGGACGGGCCGGGGGCAGGGGCGCGATCCGGTCGCGGCGTGCCTCGGCCGCCCGGGCGGCGGCCAGTTCGGCCTCGTCGCCGTCGCGTTCGTGGTTCCGCAGGTGGGCCGCGACGTCCGCGTCGGCGCGCTCGCGCCGGACGCGGCGCCGGCGCACGAGCCATTCCCCCGATCCTCCCGGCCAGGGCCCGAGCCAGAGCACCTGGACGGCGCGGGCCAGCAGTTGCACCGCCAGGCCCGGTACGACGGCGAGCAGGAGCGCGGCCACCAGGGCCAGGAAGAGCGCGGCGCCGCCGTGGGCGTCGGTCCAGTCCGCGTAGCGCTCGACCTCGTGCAGCAGGCGGCCCGCGTCGAACGGCCCCCGTCCGCCGAGCACATGGGCGGCCCATGCGGTGCCGAGGAAGAGCGATCCGGGCAGCGCGAGCAGGGACACCCAGCGCTCGGCGAGCTTCCCGCCGATCTCGTCCAGCAGACCCGCCACCGCGCTAGTACCCGCCTTCCGGGCCGCTGCGGCCCCGCGCCGCCCGGCGGGCGCATCCGCCGCGTCGCCCGCACGGACCGGCCGCCCGTGCCGGACGCTTCCTCCACCGTGGGACTGCGCGCACCGGACGCTCCTCCTTCACCCGCAGGGACCGGGACGACAGGCCTAGTACCAGACGGGCCGCAGTTCGGCGTCGAACATCGCGCAGTGCGGGGCGGTGACGGACGCCGTCGGGTCCTCGCTGCGGGCGCAGACGCCGCGCGGGCAGCGGTGGCGCAGGAGGCCGCCGCCCCCGCCGGTCATGCCGGGCACCTGGGCGTAACCACCCGCGTCCTTGCGGGAGTCGAACCGTACGCCGAGCCGGAGCCCGAGGTCGGTGACCAGCTCCAAGTCGCCGGCGCCCTGCCGTACGGTCTCGGCGACGGCCTCGAGCTCGGCCGCTTCGGCCGGGTCGCCGCTCGCGGCGCGCCGCAGCCGCGGCAGCGTCTCGCAGAAGGCCATGACGTCGTCCTCGGTCACCGGACCAGCCTACTGATCTGCGATCATTGCCGTATGGCGTTCACCGAAGAGCTCGCCCGGGCCGTGCTCGCGGCGGACGGACAGGACGGCGCGAAGCTGATCGCGCTCGGCGAGAACGCGGTGCTCGAACTCGCGGACGGCGTGACCGTCGCGAAGGTCGGCCGCGGTCCCGAACTGCTGGACCGGGCCGCACGCGAGGTGCGCACGGCGTCCTGGCTGGCCGCGCACGGCGTTCCTGCGGTACGGGCGGCGGCGCCGCAGGCCCGGCTGGTCGAGGGGCACCCGGTCACGTACTGGGAGCGGCTTGCGGACACCGTACGGCCTGCGGAACCCGCCGACCTCGCCGCGCTGCTGCGGCTCGTGCACGCCCTGCCCGAGCCGGACTTCGCCCTGCCGCGCCGTGACCTGCTGGACGGGGTGGAGCGGTGGCTGCGGCTGGCCGGGCCGGCGGTGGACCCCGCGGACGCGGCGTACCTGCGCGAACGCCGGGACGGTTTCGCCGCCGCGGCGGCCGCACTGACCCCGCACCTGCCCGCGGGGCCGATCCACGGCGACGCGCTGCCGCGCAACGTGCACGTCGGCCCGGACGGTCCGGTCCTGGTGGACCTGGAGACCTTCTCCGCCGACCTGCGCGAGCACGACCTGGTCGTCATGGCGCTCAGCCGTGACCGCTACGGCCTCGGTACGGACGCCTACGACACCTTCACGGCCGCCTACGGCTGGGACGTGCGCGAGTGGGACGGCTGCGCGGTGCTGCGCGGGGCGCGGGAGACGGCGAGCTGTGCCTGGGTGGCGCAGCACGCGCCGGGCAACCCGGCGGCGCTCGCGGAGTTCCGCCGGCGGGTGGCCTCGTTGCGGGACGGCGATCCGGCCGTGCGCTGGTACCCCTTCTGACCCTTCCTGCCTCGCCGTCCGGCTCGGGCTGCGAGGATGGGCACCCCTTCGGCCTGGGCGGTGTCCATGTCAGATTCCTCGATCGTGCGTCGTGTCCTCGCCGACCGTCCCTTCGCGGAGGTCGGTGAACCGCGCGTCGCCGTCGCGGACGAGCGGCTGGGGCGCCTGGTCGTGGGCGGCGACATGGGGTGGATCTCCTGGCCGCAGTCGGGGCGGGCGGGGACCGACCGCTGGCCCCGGTACCGCGTCGGCGTCTACGACGCCCGGGACCTGCGCTGCCGGCACGTGTACGAGTGCCCGTGGCCGGTGAACTCCGTCGCCTTCCATCCGCTCCTCCCGCTGGTGGCCGTGGGCGTGGGCCGCTACGACGGCAGCTGGGACTTCGAGGGCCAGCTGCTGCTGATGGACCTGGAGTCGGGCGACGTGCGGCCGGTCCTGGACGGCGGCCGCGAGGTGACCTCCGTCCGGTGGGTGGACGGGCGGCGCCTGCGGCTGGTCGTCACCCCCGAGGACAAGGACCACGAGTACGCCTTCAGCCACGGCTTCGAGTCCGTCCTGGAGCGCGAGGACTGGCGGGCGGTGCCCGCCCGCTCCGTCGGGTACCGCGAAGTGATGGGCCCTCGGGTGCCGTACGCGTACCCCGAGGGCGGCGACGCCCGCGACCTGCTGACGGAGCGTGGCACCGCCCTGGGGACGGCGTGGGCGCCGCGCCGTCAGGTGCGGGCCGTCGAGGTGCTCGCCGACGGCCGGGTGCTGGCGACGGCCGAGGGCGCGCTGCTGGAGTGCCGGCTGCCGACGGGGCAGCTCCAGTGGTCGGTGCCCGACCCGGACGGCGGGCAGCAGATCCACGTGGCCGCCGACCAGCGGTCGGCCTGGGTCAACGTCCGGCACACCCTGCGCCCGTCGGGGCAGGGGTGGCAGCGCTCCGGCACGCTGGTGCAGCGGGTGTCCCTGGCGGACGGGCGGTTGCTGGAGGCCTTCGAGCCCGGTCACGCGGTGACGTTCACCGGCAGCCGTGACGGCCGGCTCGCCGTCCGGCAGGGAGGGCCGGATCAGGGGGGCGGCGCGACCCGGCTGCTGGCCCCCGACGGCACCGAGGCGGCGCGCTTCACGCTGACGGCGAGCGACTTCCGTCTGCGGCGCGGCGCTGAACTGCTCTTCGTGCGGGACCTCCACGGTGTGCCGCGGGGCCGGGCGTGGGTCGGCGCGCTCGACGGCGGGGCAGCGGACGCCGAGCCGGAGCTGCGCAGGCTCTTCCCCCTCGACTGGGAACCCGGGCGCGGCTCCCACCTCTTCCCCGGACCGGCCGTCCGGCTGGACGGCGACGCGCTGGTCCAGGCCGCCGTGGTCCGCGACGCGGGCGAGGCCCCGGCACGGAACGCCTTCGTGGTGCGGCGCCGGTTCCCGGACGGCACGCCGGAGTGGGTGTTCGCCGCCGACGAGCCGGTCACGGCCCTGGACGCCGACGAGGACACCGTCTACGCCGCGCACCGGTCCGGGGAGGTCGTGGCGCTCGACGCACGCACCGGCAGCCCGCGCCGACGGCACCGGCTGCGCGTCGACGGTCAGGTGGTCGTGCCCCTGTCCCTCGCGGCGGCCGGTGCCGGCAGGTTCCTGGTCGGGACCGTGGACGGGCGGATCCTCGACTGCGCCCCGGTCGCGCCGGCGGACCCCCAGGTCACCTCGGCCGGGGGATGACCGGCCAGGCCTGCTCGACGACGGCCGCCGGGTCGGCGGTGCGCCGCAGGTACGCCTGGAGGGAGGCCGACTGCTCGGCCGCCGCCCGGACCTGAAGGGCGTGCAGGTCCGCCAGCGGCATCAGGCCGACGGGCTCGTGCCGCTCCCCCATGCGGCGCACCACGCGGGCCGCGGCCACCGCGTCGGCCCGCGCGTCGTGGGCGCCCTCCAGTTGCACGCCGTAGTGGGCGCACAGCGCCTGCAGCGCCCGCCTGCCCTTGCGGTACTTGTCGACGTGCTTGTCGATGACCAGCGGGTCGATGACCGGCGAGGGCACGCCGCCCAGCCGTTCGCTGACCGACGCGACGCCGTGCCGCCGGCACTCGCGGTCCAGCAACGACAGGTCGTAGCGTGCGTTCATCACCACCAGCGGTGTGCCCGAGCGCAGTACCTCGGCCACGGTGCGGGCGATCTCCTCGACCGCCGCACCGGCCGGGGCGCCGTGCGCACGGGCGTGGGCGGTCGAGATGCCGTGGATCGCGGAGGCCTGCTCGGGTATGGCCACGCCCGGGTCGAGCAGCCAGGTCCACTCCCGCGAGACGGCCCCGTCGGCCTCCAGCCGTACGACGGCGGCGGTGACGATGTGGTCGGTCTCGACGTCGGTGCCGGTGGTCTCCAGGTCGAACGCGACCAGCGCGTCGCTGATCCAGCTCATCGCGCGCCCCCCGTGACCGTGGCGCTCACCGCGCCGCGCGGGCGGTCGCCCGCGGTCCTCCCCCGTCCGGAGCCGGCCCGCCATGCCCGGCGTCGTCCCATGCCCATGTGGCGTACGTCCTTCCCGCAGTTCCCCCGTGTGCCGCTCCATCATCCCGCGCGCCACTGACACTCCTGCGGCCGGGCTGCGGGGGAGGTCCGGCCGCGGCGGCCGCCGGGCCGTCAGGAGACCGGCCGGGAGTCGGCCCAGACGCCCTCGAACTCCTCGCGGTAGATCTCGAACAGCCCGTGCTCGGCCTCGGGGGCCTCGCCGGCCCTGATCTGCACGAGTTCCCGCGGCCCGCCGCGCAGGATGAGGACCGGCGCCTCCATGCCGCGGGCCTTGCGCAGGTAGGGCTGGACGACCGCGATGCCGTCCGAGGTGTCGCCGTCCACGAGGTAGGCGGTGAAGCGCGGGGTCTCGTCGAAGACCCGGATCTCGAACGCGGCGGTGTCCCGCAGCCGGGCCCGGACCCGCCGCATGTGCATGATGTTCATCTCCACGGAGCGGCTGAGCTCGCCGCGGCCGAGGCCGAGTTCGCGTTCACGGCGGCGGACGGCGCTGCTCGCCGGGTTGAGGAAGAGCAGCCGCACCCGGCAGCCGGACTCCGCCAGCCGCACCAGCCGCTTGCCCGAGTAGTTCTGCACCAGCAGGTTGAGGCCGATGCCCACGGCGTCGAGGCGTCGCGCGCCCCCGAACAGGTCCTCGGCGGGCAGCTGGCGCTGCAGCCGCACCCGGTCGGGGTAGACGCCGACGACGTCGGCGTAGCGGTCGGCCACGAGCTCTTCTACGGCGTCCACCGGCAGCCGCTCGGCGGAGGGGTAGCCGGGTCCGGAGCCGAGCATGTCCAGCAGCCGGGCGGCGGCCCGCTCGGCCTGGTCCAGCACGGTGCGGGACAGGGCACGGTTGCGGGAGACGACGTGCCGGGCCACCTCCAGCTCGTCCAGGGCGAGTTCGAGTTCCCGGCGGTCGTCAAGGTACGGCTCGAAGCACGGCCAGTGCTGGACGACGAGTTCACGCAGCTGCGGCAGCGTCAGAAAGCTGAGGATGTTGTCGTCGGCCGGGTCGAGCAGGAACCCCTTGCGGCGGCTGACCTCGCGCACGGCGGCGGCCCGCTGCACCCACTCGTGGCCGGCCGGGCCGGCGGCCGCGACCACCCACTCGTCGCCGTGCACGGGTTCGTAGATCGGGCGCAGCACGGCGTTGACGACGGCGCGCAGGCGCTGTTCGACGAGGTTGAGCCACACGTAGGCCCGTCCGGCGCGCCGGGCGCGGGTACGCACCTCGGACCACTCGTCGGCGCCCCAGTCCAGTTCCGCTCCGATCTCCAACGGCAGTGCCAGGGAGGTGGTGCCGGTGGTTCCCTCGCCGATGCCGCCGCCCGGGTCCCCCTGATCACCACCACCGGGGAGCACCAGACCTCCCGACATCACGACTGCACCCGCCTTCCCGCCCCCGTCCACGATCAAGGAAGGGTACTGCGGGGCGGGAGGCGGTGCAGCCGTAACGACGCTACTTCACCACATGCTTACCGGGTCCGGCGCGGCGGGACGCTCAGTGTCCCTGCCCGTTGTGGCCCGAGAGCTCGTCCGGTGTGAGCGGGCTCATGGCCGTCACGTCGCGTGGCGCGAGCTGGAACCCCTGCCAGTGGATCGGCATGGGGCTCTGGTCCTCGTCGCGCGGGACGTGGTGGAACCCGACGTTGACCCACACCACCGGGTGCTTGAGGGCCTCCCCGTCCGCCCACTTGTCCACCGAGGTCCCCCGCCCGTTGCAGGCCGGGTCGCTGTTCCCGCTGGCCAGCTGCTCGCAGGCGCGGTACTGGGTGAAGTACACGTCCTTCGAGGTGTAGGCGTGGGCGTCGTAGTGGTCGGAGTGCTGCTGGACCAGCTCCCAGGAACGCGGATGCCGGTCGGCGTTCTTGCCGGCCGTGGAGACCACGCGCCACCAGCGGCGCAGCGCGGAGGAGGCGGCCAGCTCCTTGGTGACCGGGGTCCTGGTGGTCTTCAGGACGGCGGAGCCGGAGCCCTGGCCGGCCTTCTTGGTGTCGAACTGCTCGACCTTGGCCTGCGTGGAGCCGTCCAGGCCGAAGTTCAGCCGCCAGAAGACCGAGTGGTAGTGGCTGGTGGAGTGGTCGTGGTCGCCGGTGCCGATGGGCCAGCCGGTGCCCTCTCCGCTGTAGTCGCCGGGCGACAGGTCACCGGTGGCGCCCATCTTGGCGGTGATGGTGCCGTCGTCGGAGAAGTTCCACTGGGTGACGTACTCGTACCAGCCGAGCTGGGAGACGGAGAAGACCACCAGGTCGCTGCCCTGCTTGGTGTACTTCGTGGAGTTGCCCTGGTCGTCGTACACGTCGCTGCGGTAGGCGTAGCCGTGCGGGGCGGTGGTGGTGCACAGCGCCTTGACGTTCCGCTGCTGCTGCGGGACGTAGGCGGAGCTGATCGTCCCGCCGGGGCACTCCTCGGGGCCGATGTCGACCGCGGTGTTGCCGAAGCCGATGTCGGACAGATCGTTGTACTCGGTCAGCCCCGAGTCGTACGGGACGTTGACCTGCGCGAGCGTGGCCGAGGTCAGCACCTTGAGCGGCTGCGGTTCCCTCTTCGGCTTGTACGCGATCTTCTCCAGGACCAGGCCCTTGGTTCCGCTGATGCGCCAGCACATGCTCCAGCTGGTGCCGTTCGGCAGGGCCTTGGTGATGGCGGTGGCGGTGCCGCAGTCCACCGCGGCCGCGGTGCCGGCCCGGGGGGCCGCGCCGGCCTCGCCGGCCGTGGAGCCCGCGAAGAGCGCGGGCAGGAGCAGGAGCGCCGAGGCCGTACCGATGGCCCGGCGCACGTTGGTGGTGCGCATGGTTGCTGGGTCTCCGCTCTTAGTGGATTCGGCCGACGGTGCGATCGCTGAGGTCGACGACCAGATGGGTCGTATCGATCCACGGCCCGTCCTTCACCTGTGTGAACAGCCGTACGCACCGGTGCTCGCCACACTTGGCCAAACCGGCCGGGGCGGACTGCTCGGCGGTGTTGAACGAGATGCCGCGCAGCCGCAGCTGGTCGGGCGAGGTGAGCTCCCGGCCCTTGGTGGCGGCCGTGAAGTCGGCGCGGAGGCCCTTGCCGAGGGCGTCCCGGATGAGCAGTTCCGCGGCCTCCCGGGTCTCGTCGTTCGAGGGCGGCGGCTGCATGCCGGTGGCGGTGTCGGTGTGCTCGACGGTGCCGGCGGTGAGGTTGACGGTCTTCTTCACGAGCCGGTCGTGCCCGTAGTCGTAGAAGAGCACCTCGACCCGGCGGGCCTGGTCCGCGGACGCCTGCGTGGCGTCGGCCGGTTCGGCGAGGTCGGTGTCGAGGTACTCCGGTCCACGCTCCCCGTCCACGTCCTGCGCGCTGCGCAGCGCGTCGCGCTGCAGGGCTATGGACTTCGCCCGGTCGACCTCGGCCTTGGTCAGAGGCCCGCGACCGGTCTGCTGTCCACCCTGGGGCGCGTCGTCCTCGATCACCCCACCGCTGCCCGCGTCCTGCTGCCCCGGCGCTCCCGACGCGGCGGCGGGGCCGCCCGTCGTGGAGTGGTCGTCGCCGGCGGCGTCACGCGGCAGGGTGACGGCGATCATCACCGTGGTGGCGGCGACGGCGACGCCGCCACCCCACAGGGCGCGCCTGAGACCGCGCCCGACCCCTCCCTTTCGCGGTAAGGAGCGGCTTTCCCCCTGATCTGTCACTTAGATCTCCCCTGTGTCGTACTGTCACTCTTATCGACGGGACCTCGACGGCAC
This sequence comes from Streptomyces sp. PA03-1a, assembly GCF_033792805.1. Classification (NCBI taxonomy): domain Bacteria; kingdom Bacillati; phylum Actinomycetota; class Actinomycetes; order Kitasatosporales; family Streptomycetaceae; genus Streptomyces; species Streptomyces sp. PA03-1a. Next base: position 26,047 of record NZ_JARAVO010000076.1, on the reverse strand, counting down.
AGGTTGCCCCGGGACGGTGGATTCTTGCGGCAGGCAGGGGAATTGGGACACCCGTAACGGGGAAGATCTTGGCGATTCCACGCCCGGAGGGGCCCAATTGCGTGACGATGCCCTTTTCGGCACCGAAGTGGCCGGGGTGCGGCCTACCGGCGCCCGGCGGACAAGTGGAAGAGTCGACGACATGCAGGTCTGGCCGGGTCAGGCATATCCCCTCGGCGCCACGTACGACGGCGCCGGCACCAACTTCGCGGTCTTCTCGGAGACCGCGGAACGGATCGAGCTGTGTCTGCTGCACGACGACGGCTCGGAGACCGCCGTCGAGCTGCGGGAGGCGGACGCCTTCGTCCGCCACGCGTACCTCCCGGGCATCATGCCCGGTCAGCGCTACGGCTTCCGGGTCCACGGCCCCCACGAGCCGACCCGGGGCCACCGCTGCAACTCCGCGAAGCTGCTGCTGGACCCGTACGCGAAGGCGATAAGCGGGACGATCGACTGGGACGAGGCGGTGTACGGCTACCGCTTCGGGGAGCCCGAGTCCCGCAACGACCTGGACTCGGCGCCCCACACCATGACCTCGGTGGTGGTGAACCCGTACTTCGACTGGGCCGAGGACCGCAGCCCCCGCATCGACTACCACCGCACGGTCATCTACGAGGCGCACGTCAAGGGCCTGACGATGCTCCACCCGGAGCTCCCGGAGGAGATCCGCGGCACCTACGCCGCGCTCGCCCACCCCGCGGTGATCTCGCACCTGACGGAGCTGGGCGTCACGACGCTGGAGCTGATGCCGGTCCACCAGTTCGTCCACGACCACCGGCTGGTGGACGCGGGGATGCGCAACTACTGGGGCTACAACACGATCGGCTTCTTCGCCCCGCACAACGCCTACGCCTCGATGGGCGACCGCGGCCAGCAGGTGCTGGAGTTCAAGACGGCCGTGCGCGAGCTGCACCGGGCGGGCATCGAGGTGATCCTCGACGTGGTCTACAACCACACGGCCGAGGGCAGCCACCTGGGGCCGACGCTGTGCTTCCGGGGCATCGACAACGCCTCGTACTACCGGCTGGCCGACGACCCGCGCTACTACACGGACACCACCGGCACCGGGAACTCGCTGCTGATGCGCAGTCCCCACGTGCTGCAGATGATCATGGACTCGCTGCGCTACTGGGTCACCGAGATGCACGTCGACGGCTTCCGCTTCGACCTCGCGGCGACCCTCGCCCGGCAGTTCCACGAGGTGGACCGGCTGTCCTCGTTCTTCGACCTCGTGCAGCAGGACCCGGTGGTCAGCCAGGTGAAGCTGATCGCCGAGCCCTGGGACGTCGGCGAGGGCGGCTACCAGGTGGGCAACTTCCCGCCGCTGTGGACGGAGTGGAACGGCAAGTTCCGCGACACGGTGCGCGACCTGTGGCGCGGCGAACCGGCCACGCTGGCCGAGTTCGGCTCCCGGCTGACCGGTTCCTCCGACCTCTACCAGGACGACGGCCGCCGGCCGCTCGCCTCCATCAACTTCGTGACCTGCCACGACGGCTTCACCCTGCGCGACCTGGTGTCGTACAACGACAAGCACAACGAGGCCAACGGGGAGAACAACCGGGACGGCGAGAGCCACAACCGCTCGTGGAACTGCGGCGCCGAGGGCGAGACCGAGGACGAGGACGTGCTCGCCCTGCGCGAGCGCCAGATGCGCAACTTCATCGCCACCCTGATGCTCTCCCAGGGGGTGCCGATGCTCGCCCACGGCGACGAGTTCGGCCGCACCCAGCAGGGCAACAACAACGCCTACTGCCAGGACAACGAGCTGGCCTGGGTACCGTGGCCCAAGGAGGGCGACGCGGACACCGAGCGGCTGCACGACTTCACCCGCCAGATGGTCTGGCTCCGCCGCGACCACCCCGTCTTCCGCCGCCGCCGCTTCTTCCACGGGCGGCCGGTCGAGGGCACGCACGACGACCTCTCGGACATCGCCTGGTTCACCCCTGAGGGTGAGGAGATGGCCCAGGACGACTGGCAGGAGACCCAGGCCAACGCCCTGGTGGTCTTCCTCAACGGCAGCGCGATCTCCGAGCCCGGCGACCGCGGGGAACGGATCGGCGACGACTCCTTCCTGCTGATGTTCAACGCCTGGTACGAACCGCTGGACTTCGTGGTCCCGGTGAACCACGGCAAGGAGTGGCAGGTGGTCGTGGACACCCAGCGGCCGGAGGGCGTGCCCCCCGGCTCGGGGCGCAAGGTGACCCAGGGCGACCGGCTGCGGCTGGCCGACCGCAGCATGATGGTCCTGCAGCGCCCGGCGTAACCGGCCGCCCGATGTGATGGGCGCACCGGTCGGCGGGGTAGTCAGTCCACCATGACAGAAAGCGCCGCGACCCCGCCGACCGCTGTCGTCCCCTCCGTGCCGAGCGCCACCTACCGGCTCCAGCTCCAGCCCGACTTCCCCTTCGCCGCGGCCGAGGCCGTCGTCCCCCATCTGGCGGCGCTCGGCGTCTCCCACCTGCACCTCTCCCCCGTGCTGCAGGCCGTGCCCGGCTCCACGCACGGCTACGACGTCGTCGACCACACCCGGGTGCGCGAGGAACTCGGCGGCGAGAAGGGGCTGCGCGCGCTGGCACGCACCGCCCGGGCGCACGGCCTCGGGCTCGTCCTGGACGTGGTCCCCAACCACATGGCGGTGCCGGCGCCCGAGCATCTGGCCCGGCCGCTGTGGGAGGTGCTGCGGGACGGGCCGCGGTCCCCGTACGCGCGCTGGTTCGACGTCGACTGGGCGGCGCAGGGCGACCGGCTGCTGCTGCCGGTGCTGGGCGGCCCGCTGGAGGAAGTACTGCCCGACCTGCGCGTCGAACGCGACCGCGCCGCCGGCGAGCGGGTGCTGCGCTACCACGACCACGCCTTCCCGCTGCGCCCCGGCACCGAGGAGCTGCCGCTGCGCGCGCTGGTCGACGCCCAGTGGTACCGGCTCGCCTGGTGGCGGCAGGCCCGCACCGAGCTGAACTACCGGCGCTTCTTCACCATCTCCGAGCTCATCGCGGTCCGCGTCGAGGACGACGAGGTCTTCGCCGCCACCCACGCCACCTTGCTGCGCCTGCTGGACGAAGGTGTCGCCGACGGACTGCGCATCGACCACCCGGACGGCCTCGCCGACCCCGCCGGCTACCTGCGGCGGCTGGCGGACGCCTCCGGCGGCCGCTGGACGGTCGTGGAGAAGATCCTCACCGGCGACGAACGGCTGCCGGCCGACTGGGCCTGCTCCGGCACGACCGGCTACGACGCCCTGGACCGCCTCGACGGGCTGTTCACCGACCCGGCGGGCGTCGAGGAGATCACCCGCTTCTACCGCGCGTTCACCGCCGCCCCCGCCGACGCGGGCGGCGAGTGGCAGCCGACCGTACGGGCCGCCGCCGAACGCATCGTCACGCACGACCTGGCCGCGGAGGTGGACCGGCTGACCCGCTCCGCGGTCCGCGCCACCGGGCTGGAGCCCGCCGCACTGCGCGAGGCGATCGAGGCGACGCTCGTCCGGCTGCCGCGCTACCGCCCGTACGTCGTCCCCGGCGAGCCCGCGGACGCGGAGGACACCGCCCTGCTGGAGGCCGCGGCCGGTGCCGCCGGGCACCCGGCGGCCGGGACGGTGTGCGACCTGGCCCTGGGCCGGCACCCGGGCGGCGGGGAGGCCGCCGCGGACTTCGTGGTGCGCTTCGCCCAGGTCTGTTCGGCGCTGCGCGCCAAGTCCGCCGAGGACACCGCCTTCTACCGCTACCACCCCCTGCTCAGCCTCAACGAGGTCGGCCGCGAGCCGGACCGTCCCGCCACCTCGCCCGAGGACTTCCACGCCTTCTGCGAGCGGCTGCGGCGCGACTGGCCGCTGACCGGGACGGTGCGCTCCACCCACGACACCAAGCGCAGCGCCGACGTCCGCGCCCGGCTCGCCGCGCTGAGCGAGCTGCCCGGCGAGTGGTCCGGCTGGCTGGGCGAGGTCTCGGCGGACCTGCGGGAGTACCTGGAGCACCGCGGGGCACCGCTCCCGGCGCGTCATGCGGAGTACCAGGCCTGGCAGTACGCGGCGGTCTTCTGTGACCCCGGTGCCGCGGAGCCGGTGACCGCCACCATGCTCAAGTCGGAGCGCGAGGCGGGCCTGCGCACCTCGTGGACCGACCAGCGTCCGGAGTACGAGCAGGAGCTGACCGGCTTCGTCCGTGAACTGGTCGGCGGACCGGCCGCCTTCGCCACCGGGCGCATCGACCGCGCCCTGCGCGGGCCCGAACGCGTCAACGTCCTCGGCGCGCACCTGGCGCACCTGACGATGCCGGGCGTGCCCGACGTCTACCAGGGCGACGAGGAACGGCAGTTGCTGCTCGTCGACCCCGCCAACCGCCACCCGTACGACCCGGGCACCGCGGAGGGCGACCCGAGCGAGAAGCGGCGGGTGACCGAGTTCGCGCTGCGCCTGCGCCGGGCCCGCCCGCAGTGGTTCACCGGCCCGGAGGCCTCGTACGAGCCGCTGTACGCGCGCGGCCCGGCCGGGGAGCACTGCGTGGCCTTCGTCCGCGGCGGGCGGGCGCTCACGGTCGTCACCCGGCTGTCCCGGCGGCTCGCGCACGCCGGGGGCTGGCGCGGAACGGAGCTGGTGCTGCCGGAGGGGGCCTGGACGGAGGTGCTGACGGGCCGTCCGTTCCAGGCCGTGGTGCCGCTGGCGGAGCTGCTGGACCGCCTGCCGGTGGGCCTGCTGGTGCGTGACGTCGACGAGTGAGGTCCCGGGGGCGGGAGATTTCCGGTACAGACGGATACGGAGCACGAAAGCCGGTAATGTCCCGCCCATTGAGCGCCGTCGGGGCACCCCCCGGCGGCGCGGGGGAAGGGACGTCCATGCTCCGGAAGTGCGTGCCGGCGCTCGCCGCCGTGCTGCTGGCGGGCGGCTGCGGCGGCGGGTCCGCCCCCGTCCGCACGGCTGCCGCGGAACCACCGTCGACGGGATCCTCCGTGAACGCTCCGGACGGCACCCCGCCCGTCCCGGAGAGCACCGCGCCGTCGCCGTCCGCCGTGGAGCCGTCCGACGCGGTGGTCACCGAGGACGGCACGCCGGCCGGAACCCCCTCCGACGGCGCCGGTCCGTCCGTCGACCCGGACGGGGCGCCGGCGGGCGGCCCCGGGCGACGAGCTGCGACGCCCTGCCAGGCAGCGGCACCTTCACCGACCCGCTGCAGCTCGGCGTCGTCGACGGTCCCGTGGTCGCCGAGGGCTGCGCGCCGCTGACCCGGGCTCGCCCTTCAACGTCCGGTACTTCTCGTTCACCCTGCCCGCCGCGCCCGGCGCGGACGCGCACGCCGGACCGTCGTTCGCCCTCACCCAGGACGCGCTGGGACCGGTGTACCCGGCCGTCGTCCTGCCCGGCGGGTGGGTCCTCAAGCACAGCCTGGGGTCCGGCTACTGGACGGGGACGGAGCCCTGGTTCACGGGCCGGTACCAGCCGATCGCCGACCTGGCGCCGGGCACCTGCATCCTGCATCCTGCGCACGGAGAAGCTCGACTCGCCCCTGCACTCGCTGACCACGCCGGCCTACGACGTCGTCGTCGACCCCGGCGGCACGGCCGCTGGCCACTGATGGACCGTCAACCGCCGTGCGGCACGCCGTTGCTGACCCCGAGTCGCACGACCGGGCGCGCTGTACGGTATGCGGCATGTATACCGATATTCCCTTCATCCCGCGTCTCGCCGGGGTGCACCACGTCACGCTGCCCGTCGGCGATCCGGCCCGTTCGGAGGCGTGGTACGAACGGGTGCTGGGCCACCACCGGATCGCGGAGTTCACGGAGGGCGGCGCCTTCGCCGGCATCGCCATGGCCCACCCCGGCGGCGGACCCGTGCTGTGCCTGCGCCACGACCCCGCCCTCGCCGCCGCCTCCGCGGGCTTCGCGTGGTTCTCGCTGGGCGTCCCCGACCTCCCCGCGCTGGAGGCGCTGGCCGCCCGTCTGGACGCGCTCGGCGAGCCGCGCGGCGCCGTCGTCCGCACCGCCCGCGGCTGGCTCCTGGCGCAGCTGCACGACCCGGACGGCCACGAGTTGCGCTTCGCGACCGCCGACGAGGGGCCGCCGCCGTGCCGCGGGCAGGTCCTGCGCCTCGCGGGCGGCCGCGAGCCGCTGCTCCGGTCCCGCACCGCCTGAGCGACGCGGGCCTCACTGTCGGACCCCGCTGTTAACGTCCTGCCATGGACGCCTCGGAAGCCCTGCTCATCCGCATCGAGAACGACCCGGTCGCGGCACAGCACCTCGCCTGGCCCGGTGACTTCGACATCACCCGCCGCGACCCGGTCGAGGACGTGCGCCTGCCCTCGGGCCTCGTGATGCGCCCCATAGCCGGCGACGGCGCCGGCGGCACGTTCTTCCTCTGCGGTGAGCCCGGCGACGCCGGGCGGCCCGTGGTGTACGCGGACTCCGAGGGGCAGGCGGCGCTGATCGGCGCGGACCTGGCGGAAGCGGTCGAGCTGATCGTGTCCTGCCCGATGTGGTGGCGGGAGGTGGACTCGGGACTCCCCCTGGAGGAGCTGGAGGCCGAGGTGCGCGAGGACCACCCGGACCTGGACCGGCAGCGCGAAGAGGTGGCTGCGGCCCTCGGGCTGACGCTCCCTCCGGTCGAGGAGGTCGTCGCCCGGCTGCAGGCGACGGCTGCGCGCACGGCGCCGGACTTCCTGCCGTACGTGGACGACGACGATCACGAGCCGTACGAGCCGCTGTTCCGGCCCTGAGGCCCGGAAGCCCGAAGCCGGCGCGGCCTCAGGCGGTGGTGAGGCGGAAGCTCATCGCGCCGAAGGTGACCTGGTCACCGGGGCGGACGGCCGCGGCACCCATGACGCGGTGGCCGTTGACCCACGTGCCGTTCATCGAACCGAGGTCGCGCAGGACCCACAGCCCGCCCTCGTGGCTGAGCTCGGCGTGGAAACGGGACGTCGAGGAGTGGCTGAGCCGGAAGGTGCACGACAGGTCCCGGCCGATCCGCACCGGGAAGGGCCCGGGGGCGGGCAGCAGCAGGGGCGGCAGCTGCTGGACGGCCCAGGCCTGCCGCATACGGGCGCGGAAGGCCGACGTCTTGGTGACGGCGCGGACGATCGAACCGGTCAGCCGGGCCCAACGTCCCTGTGCGGGCGGCAGGTCGGCGACGAGGGCGGCCAACTCGTCGGAGTGGCGCGCCTTGAGCGCGAGTCCCATGCGGCGCACGAAGGTGTCGTGCGACAGCCGCCCGTCGACGGCCCCCTCACGGAGTACCTCGATGGCGCGCTCGCGTTCGGCGTCCGTGGGACGCGCCGGGTGCGTGGGGAACTCATAGCTCACCTGCGTGATTGTCGGGCCGCGGAGGCCGGGGTGTCCAGAAGGTGCGGCCCGTGCGGCCACGCCGTTAATTGCGTGGACGCCGCGGAGGCTGATGGCTACGGTGGGCACACGCCCTTGACCGAGGAAGGAGGCGGAAGCCATGTGCCTGTTCACCGTTCCGCGCTCCCGCCCCGTTGTCCGCAGGGCGTACTCCGTCTGACCGGGAGCGCTCCGCTCTTCCGTGAGGACTTCTCCTTCATGACCGATCTGGTCTTCCGCCCGCTCGTCGCGGGCGAATCGCACCTCTTCCACTCCCTGACCCCCGAGGACCACGGCCTGGTCGGCCGGTCCCTGATGGGTCACTCCTACGCCATGACCGACGAGGGCGGCGAGTACCGTCCCGACTGGACCTGGGTGGCCCTGCGCGACGGCGTCGTGGTCGCCCGCGCGGCCTGGTGGGCGGCTCCGGCCGACGAGAAGCCGATAGCGCTCGACTGGTTCGACTTCACCGACGCCGACGCGGCCGTACGGCTGCTGCAGACGGCGCCGCTCAAGGCCGAGTACGAGCTGGTGCTGCCCCCCGGCTGGCGGGAGCGGCGCGAGGTCCGCGAGGCCGCCCAGTCCCGCATCGACGCGGCGATCGTCTCCGGCATGGAGCTGCTCGTCGAACGCTACCGCTACGTCTGGACCCCCGAGTGCGGGCTGCCCGAGCGCACCGGACGGCTCGAGTACCGGCCGGAGCCGGACGACGGCGTGATCCTGGACGTACTGAGGCGCATCGGGGTCGGCAGCCTCGACGCGCACACCCGCCGCATGGTGCGGCTGCACGGCCCGGACGCGGCCGCCCGCGAGGAGCTGGAGTTCCTCAACTGGCTGCAGTCGCCCCGCGAGTGGTGGCGCCTGGCGTACACCCCGGAGGGCGAGCTCGCCGGCATCCAGGTGCCGGGGCGCAACCCGGGTGCGTTCTGCGTCGGCTTCATCGGTGTCCTGCCGGAGCAGCGCGGCCACGGCTACGCCTACGACCTGCTGGTCGAGTGCACGAACGACCTGGCCGGACACGGCGCCGAGCGGATCGCCGCCGCCACCGACCAGGGCAACGCGCCGATGGCGGCGCACTTCGCCAAGGCGGGTTATCCGGTCGCCGGGGAGCGCGTCAACCTGGTGTGACCCCCCGGACGGCGGGCAGCATGGTGCCCATGCGCTTCGACGTGTGGGCACCGGACGCCGGTGAGGTGGAGGTACGGGTCGACGGCCGGGCTCACGACATGGAGCGCGACCCCGAACGCCAGGGCTGGTGGTACGCGGACGTGCCCGCCGGGCACGGTACGCGCTACGCCTTCGCGCTGGACGGGGGCCCACCGCGGCCCGACCCCCGCTCCCGGCGGCAGCCGGACGGGCCGGAGGGCCCGAGCGCGGTCGTCGACCACGACCGCTTCGCCTGGGCCCACGAGTGGGCGGGCCGCCCGCTGCCCGGCGCGGTCCTCTACGAGCTGCACGTCGGCACCTTCACCACCGACGGGACCTTCGACGCCGCGGTCCAACACCTTCCGTACCTGGCCGGGTTGGGGATCACCCACATCGAGCTGATGCCGCTCTGCCCGTTCCCCGGCACGCACGGCTGGGGGTACGAGGGCGTGTCGCTGTGGGCCGTGCACGAGCCCTACGGCGGCCCGGACGGGCTCAAGCGCTTCGTGGACGCCGCGCACGGCCACGGGCTCGGGGTGGTGCTGGACGTCGTCCACAACCACCTCGGCCCCTCGGGCAACCACCTGCCCGCCTTCGGGCCGTACTTCACCGACCGCCACCACACCCCGTGGGGCGACGCCGTCAACCTCGACGCCCCCGGCTCCGATGAGGTGCGCGACTTCCTGGTCGGCAGCGCCCTGTCCTGGCTGCGCGACTACCGCCTCGACGGGCTGCGGCTCGACGCCGTCCACGCCCTCGTCGACACCCGCGCGGTGCACCTGCTCGAGGAGCTCTCCACCTCCGTCGACGCCCTGTCGGCCGCGGTCGGCCGCCCGCTCTTCCTGATCGCCGAGTCCGACCGCAACGACCCGCGCACCACCGACCCGCGCGAGGCCGGCGGCCTGGGTGTGCACGCCCAGTGGAACGACGACTTCCACCACGCCCTGCACACCGCCGTCACCGGCGAGGCCCAGGCGTACTACGCGGACTTCGCCGTCTCCCCGGTGACCGCCGTGGCCAAGGCACTGCGCCGGGTCTTCTTCCACGACGGCACCCACTCGAGCTTCCGCGGCCGCGCCCACGGCCGCCCCGTCGACCTGACGACCACCCCGGGCCACCGCTTCCTCGCCTACACCCAGACCCACGACCAGATCGGCAACCGCGCCACCGGTGACCGCCTCGGCGCGAGCGTCCCTGCGGGGCTGCTCGCCGCGTCCGCCGCGCTCGTCCTCACCTCCCCGTACACGCCGATGCTGTTCATGGGCGAGGAGTGGGGCGCCCGCACGCCCTGGCAGTTCTTCACCGACCACGACGACCCCGAGCTCGCCGCCGCCATCACCCGGGGCCGCCGCCGCGAGTTCGCCGAGCACGGCTGGAAGGCCGAGGACATCCCCGACCCCCAGGACCCGGCGACCCGGCTGCGCTCCTGCCTGGACTGGTCAGAACCCGCCCGGGAGCCGCACGCGGAACTGCTGGCCTGGTACCGGCGGCTCATCGCGCTGCGCCACGCCGAGCCCGAGCTGACCGACCCCGCCCTGGACGCCGTCCACGTCACCGTGGGCGAGCACACCCTGCGGCTGGACCGCGGACGCTTCCGGATCGCCGTCAACTTCTCCCCCGAGGAGGCGCTGGTCCCCCTCCACCACCCCGGCCGCGCCGACCCTCCGGGCTACGTCCCGGTCGCCGCCTGGCGTCCCGGACCACCGCCCGCCGACACCGGCTGCCTCCACCTGCCCGGCCACTCGGTCGCCGTGCTCCGTGAGCGCTGATTACCCTGATCGGGTGACGACCGACGACGAGCCCCGCGCGATCTGCGTCCACTGCGGCGACCCGACCGAGTACCCCGACTCGCTGCCGGGCGCGACCCTCTGCCCGGTCTGCGCCTGGCACGAGGCCCAGCGCACGGCCTGCAGCGGCTGAACCGCGCGGCCCGGTGGGGTCAGTCCTCCAGCAGCAGCTTGCGGGCGACCTCGACGTCGAAGGACGCGGGCGGGCACACCGGGTCTATCAGTTCCAGGTGCTCCATCAGCAGCCGCCCGACGGCCCAGTTCCGGTACCACTTGCGGTCGGCGGGGACGACGTACCAGGGCGCGGCCTCCGTGGAGCAGCGTCCGAGCACGTCCTCGTACGCCTGCTGGTAGGAGGGCCACATCGCCCGGTCCTCCAGGTCGCCGGGGCCGAACTTCCAGTGTTTGCAGGGGTTGTCCAGCCGTTCCAGCAGGCGGGTGCGCTGCTCCTCGCGGCTGATGTGCAGGAAGACCTTGACGACGCTGACGCCGTCGTCGGCGAGCGAGGCCTCGAAGGAGTTGATGGTCTCGCAGCGCTCCTCCCACACCGAGCGCGGCGCCCGGCCCCTGACCCGCGGCACGAGGACGTCCTCGTAGTGGGAGCGGTCGAAGACCCCTATCCGCCCGCGACCGGGCAGGGCCCGCTCGACGCGCCACAGGAAGTGGTGGGCCTGTTCCTCCGCCGTCGGGGCCTTGAAGGCGGTGATGCGGCACCCCGCGGGGTCGAGCAGGCTCGCGAGGTGCCGTACGGCGCCGCCCTTGCCCGAGGTGTCCATGCCCTGGAGCAGGACGAGGACCGAACGCGGGTCGCCCGCCGTGCTCTGTGCGAAGAGCCGCTCCTGCAGCGCCGTGATCCGGCCGCGTGCGTACGGCACGCACGCCAGCGCCTCGGCCTTGCCGGCCGGGCCGCCCGGCGTGGCGCGGGGGTCGTACGACCGCAGCCGCACGGGGCCGCCGCCCGACGGGACCCGCAGCTTCGCGCGCAGCCCGGGCCTGGTTCCGGATGCGGTGTCCGGGCTCCTCTTCGTCACCGCGCCTCCCTCCGGGGGACCCTCCCCGCTCCCCGCGGGCTCCGGTCCGGTGATCCGATGGTGCGCCGGATCCCCCGGCGCCGCCAACGCGTCCGGGAGCCACGGGTGTCACGGCCCGGGCGCCGCGCGCACCGCCGGGAGCGGAGCTCAGGCGTCCGGGGTGGCGAGCCGCTCGGCGTCGCGGGCGAGGGCGGTGAGGCGGGAGATGGCCCGGAAGTACTTCTTGCGGTAGCCGCCGGCGAGCATCTCCTCGCTGAAGATGCCGTCGAAGGGCCGGCCGGAGGCCATGACGGGGACCTCGCGGTCGTAGAGCCGGTCGGCCAGGACGACCAGGCGCAGCGCGGTGGCCTGGTCCTCCACGGGACCGACGCCGCGCAGGAAGACCGCCTCGACGCCGTCGCAGAGCGCGCCGTAGCGGCTGGGGTGGACCCGGGCGAGGTGGGCGAGGAGGGCGCCGAAGTCGTCCAGGGAGGCGCCCGGGGTGCGGCCCGCGGCAGCGGTGACCTGCTCGTCGGTGTACGGCGCGGGGGCCTCGGGAAGGCCGCGGTGGCGGTAGTCCTCGCCGTCGATGCGCAGCGACCGGAAGCGGGCGGACAGGCCCTGGATCTCGCGCATGAAGTCGGCGGCCGCGAACCGGCCCTCGCCGAGCTTGCCGGGCAGGGTGTTGGAGGTCGCGGCGAGCTTCACCCCGGCGTCGGCCAGCTTGCCCAGCAGGGTCGAGACGAGCACGGTGTCGCCGGGGTCGTCGAGTTCGAACTCGTCGATGCAGACCACCCGGTGCCCGCTGAGCGCCTGCACGGCCTGCTGGAAGCCGAGGGCGCCGACGAGGTTGGTCAGCTCCACGAAGGTGCCGAAGGCCTTCTGCTCGCGCGGCGCGGGCGTGGCGTGCCACAGCGAGGCGAGCAGGTGGGTCTTGCCCACGCCGTAGCCGCCGTCGAGGTAGACCCCGCCGGGTCCGGCCGGGGCGGCGGGTGCGGCCTGACGCCGGAACCAGCGCTTGCGCCCGCCGTCGGCGGGGGCGCCCAGCCCCTCCGCGAAGGCCCGCAGCGTGCCGACGGCCTGGGCCTGGCTCGGCTGCTTCGGGTCCGGGAGGTAGGTGTCGAACCGTACGGAGTCGAAGCGCGGCGGCGGCACCATCTCGGCCACCAGCCGGTCCGCCGGGACGTGCGGCTCGCGTCCGCTCAGCGAGACGGGCGGCGTCCCGCCGGGTATCGGGCTGGATGCTTGCGCGGCGGCGAAGGACGAGGACACAGCACTCCAGCCTAGTGCCTCGCCGGTGGTCCTCCCGCCGCCGTGTGGCCGACCCCACTGCGTGGGGGGCGTGGAAGACTGCAGCCATGCGCCGCCTCTTCCCCGCCCCCGCGACCGCTGCCGCACCGGCACCCGCCGAGACCCTGGACACGCCGGAGGCGCTGGCCGACGCCTACGCATACCCGGAACCGGCAGGCGGGGAGCCTTGGCTGCGGGCGAACATGGTGTCGTCGCTGGACGGCGCGGCCCGGCACGACGGACGCTCCCAGCCGCTCTCCTCGGACGCCGACATGCGGGTGTTCGGGGTGCTGCGGGCCCTGGCCGACGTGGTGGTCGTCGGCGCGGAGACGGTGCGGCAGGAGGGCTACCGCCCGGCCCGCGCCCGGGAGGCCTTCGCGGCCCGCAGGGCCGCGGCGGGACAGGGCCCGGCCGCCGCGATCGCCGTGGTGAGCGCCCGGCTCGACCTGGACTTCTCGCTGCCGCTGTTCACCGATCCGCTGGTGCCGACCCTCCTGCTGACCGGCGAGGACGCCCCGGCCGACCGGGTCGCGGCGGCCGGGAAGGCGGGGGCACGGGTCGTCCGGGCCGGCTCGGGCACGGGCGTGGAGCCGGCGCGCGTGGTGCGCGAGCTGGCCGCGCTGGGGCTGCGCCGGATGCTGACCGAGGGCGGGCCCCGGCTGCTCGCCCAGTTCGCCGCCGCCGGGGTGGTCGACGAGCTGTGCCTGACGATCGCCCCGCTGCTGACCGCCGGTGACGCCATGCGCATCATGAACGGACCCGGCATCACCGACCCCGTCCGTTACACCCCGGTGTCGATCCTGGAGGAGGACGGCTTCCTGTTCACCCGCTACGTACGCGGCTGACCGGCCCCCCGGTGCGACCGGGACCGGCCACCGGCCGCCCACGCCACCGGCCTCACCCGGATGGCGCCGATTGCCCGCCCCGCACTCGTCCGCGTGCCACGGCCCGGGAACGGATGTCCCCGCGTGCCCGGCGCCCGGACGGGGCAGGATGGTTTCCGTGGCAGGCCCGACGGCCCGCGAGAGAGAAGGACGCGTCCGTGTTCACGACCGTACTCATGATCGAGCAGCCGCTCGTCCCCGCCGATGTGGATCTGGTCACCACGCTCCACGGTGACGAGCCCGTCTCCTTCGTCGTCCTGATGCAGCCACGCGGCGACCAGGACCGGCTGCTGCGGGCCATCGACGACGTCGCCCTCGGCGAACTCGACAAGGCCGTCCACGAGCGCGAGCGCCCCGAGGGCGACAAGGCCCTGATGCCCGCCGAGCGCGCGCTGAGCCACAGCCTGACCGCCCTGCGCGAGGCGGGCTGCGAGGCCGTGGGCGAGGTGGTCGAGCGGCACCCCATCGAGCTGATGAAGTCGGTGGTCGAGCAGACCCACGCCGACGAGGTCATCGTGCTGACCGCCCCGCACCTGGTGGAGGAGTTCTTCCACCGCGACTGGACCTCCCGGGCCCGGCACAAGGTCGGCGTGCCGGTGCTGAAGCTGTTCGCCCACAACGCGGAGGACTGAGCGGACGCCGTGTCCCCGACTGGTGGAAGAATCGGGGACGGCCGACGACCGACCTCGTGAGTTCCAGGGAGCACCTCGCATGAGCCCCACCCTTCCCCCCGGTATGGACCGACCGCACTTCATCGGGATCGGCGGGGCCGGGATGTCGGGCATCGCGAAGATCCTGACCCAGCGCGGCGCCGCCGTCGCGGGCAGCGACGCGAAGGACTCCGACACGGCCGGGGCGCTGCGCGCGCTGGGCGCGACCGTCCACATCGGCCACTCGGCCGCGCACCTCGCGCAGGACGCGACCTGCGTGGTCGTCTCCAGCGCCATCCGTGAGGACAACCCGGAGCTGGTGGCGGCCCGCGGGCGCGGCATCCCGGTGGTGCACCGCTCGGACGCGCTGGCGGCGCTGATGGGGGGCTCGCGCCCGATCGCGGTGGCCGGCACGCACGGCAAGACGACCACCACCTCCATGCTCGCGGTGAGCCTGTCCGCGCTGGGCCTGGACCCGTCGTACGCCATCGGCGGCGACCTGGACGCCCCGGGCTCCAACGCCCACCACGGCACCGGCGAGATCTTCGTGGCGGAGGCGGACGAAAGCGACCGCAGCTTCCAGAAGTACGACCCCGAGGTGGCGATCGTGCTCAACGTGGAGCTCGACCACCACGCGAACTACGCGTCGATGGACGAGATCCACGAGTCGTTCGAGGTCTTCGTCGGCAAGATCGTCCCCGGTGGCACCCTGGTCGTCGGCGAGCACTCCGGCGCGCGGGAGCTGGCCGCCCGGGTGGCGGGCCGCGAGGGGCTGACCATCGTGCGCGTCGGCGAGGACGAGCAGGCCGACGTGCGGATCCTGCGGATCACCCCGCACGGGATGTCCAGCGAGGTCACCGTCCGCCTGGGCGGCGAGGAGCACACCTTCACCGTCTCCGTGCCCGGCCGCCACTACGCCCACAACGCGGTCGCCGCCCTGGCCGCGGGCGTCGCGCTGGGCGTCCCGGCGGAGGGCCTGGCCAAGGCGCTCGGCACCTACACCGGGGTGAAGCGCCGGCTGCAGCTGAAGGGCACCGCCGCGGGCGTCCAGGTGATCGACTCCTACGCGCACCACCCGACCGAGATGACCGCGGACCTGCAGGCCCTGCGCGAGGCGGCGGACGACCGGCGCATCGTCGTGGTCTTCCAGCCCCACCTGTTCAGCCGCACC
This sequence comes from Streptomyces sp. PA03-1a, assembly GCF_033792805.1. Taxonomy (NCBI): domain Bacteria; kingdom Bacillati; phylum Actinomycetota; class Actinomycetes; order Kitasatosporales; family Streptomycetaceae; genus Streptomyces; species Streptomyces sp. PA03-1a. Next base: position 10,765 of record NZ_JARAVO010000076.1, on the reverse strand, counting down.
CAGGAGCTGGGCCGCGAAATGGGCCGGGCCCTCGCGCTCGCCGACGCCTCCGTGGTGCTGGACATCTACCCGGCCCGCGAGGACCCGATCCCCGGCATCACCAGCGACCTGATCATCGACGCGGCCGTCGCGGCGGGCGCCGACGTCACCGCGGAACACGACAAGGAAGCGGTCCCCGAGGTCGTCGCCGGAATGGCCAAGCCCGGTGACCTTGTTCTCACCATGGGCGCGGGCGACGTGACCGATCTCGGTCCGCGCATCCTCGCGCGCCTGGAGAACTGAGGAGAGGGAGGACCATGGCGTACGAAGTCGACAAGTCCGAGGAGCAGTGGCGTCAGGAGCTGACGCCACAGGAGTACGCGGTCCTGCGCCAGGCGGGCACGGAGCGTCCCTTCGTGGGCGAGTACACCGACACCAAGACCCGCGGCGTCTACTCGTGCCGCGCCTGCGGCGCCGAACTGTTCACCTCGGACACCAAGTTCGAGTCGCACTGCGGCTGGCCGTCCTTCTACGACCCGAAGGACAGCAAGGCCGTCGAGCTGATCGAGGACCGCTCGATGGGCATGGTCCGCACCGAGGTCCGCTGCACCCGCTGCGGCTCGCACCTGGGCCACGTCTTCGAGGGCGAGGGCTACGACACCCCGACGGACCAGCGGTACTGCATCAACTCGATCTCGCTGCGGCTGGCCCCCGTGGAGGACTGATCACGAAATCCGACGGCTAGGCCCCTCGCGTGGGGCGGACGCGCCACGCGGGGCGCGTACGTCGACTCCCCGCCCACCGGGTGGCAACGTGGCCCGGCATGGAACACCACGTACGGGCCAGGTTGCTGCTGGCCAGCGCCACCATGCTCTTCGTCGAACTGGCGCTGATCCGGTGGGCGGGCGCGAACGTCGTCCATCTGAGCTACTTCTCCAACTTCATCCTGCTCGGCTCGTTCCTGGGGATCGGGCTGGGCTTCCTGATCGCGGCGGAACGCGGCCGGTGGCTCAAGCGGTGGGCGCCGCTGCCGCTGGCCGTGCTCGTGGTGCTGGTGCGGGAGTTCCCTGTCCAGGTGCGGCAGAGCAGCGGCGACATCATCTACTTCACGGCGGTGAGGACCACCGGGCTGCCGCAGTGGGTGACGCTGCCGGTGCTCTTCCTGCTGGTGGCGTTCGCGATGATGGCGATCGGCAAGATCACCGCCGATCTGTTCCGGCAACTGCCGTCGCTGGAGGCGTACCGGTGGGACCTGCTCGGCTCGCTGACCGGTTCCGTGGCCTTCGCGGGGGTGTCCTGGCTGCGCGCGCCCTCCCTGGTGTGGGGGCTGATCGCCGCTGCGGCGCTGCTGGTCCTCGGCGGCCGGCGGAACACGCTGCGGTACGCGCTGCCGCTGGCGGCGATGGTCCTGGCGCTGCTCTTCGAGTCGCTGGCGCCGGGGGTGTCCTGGTCGCCGTACTACAAGATCGAGCTGACCCGCCCGGAGCCGGGCACCAGTTCCCGGACGTACAAGATCGCCGCCAACGGCGTGCCGCACCAGAGCATCGCGCCGCTGAAGGTGCTGCAGCAGCCCAACTCGCCGTACGAGCAGGCCTACCGGGAGACCCCGGACAATCCGCACCGCAAGGTGCTGGTGATCGGCGCGGGCAACGGCAACGACGTCGCCGTCGCCCTGGCCAACGGCGCGCAGTACGTGGACGCCGTCGAGATCGACCCGCGGCTGCAGGAGATCGGGGCGCAGCTGCACCCCGCGCGGCCGTACGAGAACCCGCGGGTGCACGTCCACATCAACGACGGGCGGGCCTTCCTGGAGCGGACGAAGACGAAGTACGACCTCGTCGTGCTGGCGCTGCCCGACTCGCTGACGCTGGTGTCGGGCGCGAGCAACCTGCGGCTGGAGAGCTACCTCTTCACCAAGCAGGCCTTCGAGTCGGCACGTGACCACCTCGCGCCCGGCGGCGCGTTCGCGATGTACAACTACTACCGCCAGAACTGGCTGATCGACCGCTTCGCGGGAAGCCTGGACCAGGTCTTCGGGCACGCCCCGTGCATGACGGAGTACAGCAAGCGCGCCGCGGTCCTCGTGGCCGGGCTGACGCCGGCCGACCAGACGTGCGGGACGGTCTGGCGGGCCAGCGGGGCGGTGCCGCCGCCCGCGGACGACGACCACCCGTTCCCCTACCTCCTGCACCGCACCGTGCCGAGCCTCTACCTCGGCGCGCTCGGCCTGATCCTGCTGGTCACCGTGATCTCGGTGCGGCTGGCCGGGGTGCGGCTGCGCGGGACGCTGCGCTACGCCGACATGTTCCTGATGGGCGCGGCCTTCCTGCTGCTGGAGACCAAGAACGTCATCGGCTTCGCCCTGTACTTCGGCACCACCTGGCTGGTGAACGCGCTGGTCTTCATCGGGGTGCTGCTGGCGGTGCTGGCCGCCGTCGAGGTGCGGCGCCGCATGCGCCGGCTCAACCAGACGGCCCTGCAGATCCTGCTCTTCGTCACGCTCGCCGTCGGCTGGCTGGTCCCGGCGCAGGCCGTGCTGTCGCTGCCCTTCGCGGCACGGCTGGCGGCGGCCGTCGCGCTCGCCTTCGCGCCGATCTTCTGCGCCAACCTGATCTTCTCCGACCGCCTCGCCCAGGCACCGGACCCGACCGCCGCCTTCGGCGCCAACCTCCTGGGCGCGCTGACCGGCGGCACCCTGGAGTACCTGGCGCTGCTCACCGGCTACCGCGCGCTGCTGATCCTGGTGGCCGTGCTGTACGCCGGGGCCTGCGTCGCGATGCGGCTGTCCGGTGGCGGTGGCCCCGCCGGCGGCGACGGCGCGGGGCAGGGCCGGCAGGACGCCACGGCGCACGGAAACCGGCTGGTGCGCGAGGGTCCCGCTGCAGCACCATGACGGGATGCTGAGCGTCCTGCTGCCCTTCCTCGGTGCCTGCACCCTGATCGCCGCGGCCCCCGGGCCGAGCACGGTGCTGATCATCAGGCACTCCCTGCGCAGCCGCCGGGCCGGCTTCGCGACCGTCCTCGGCAACGAGACCGGTGTGTTCGTCTGGGGGCTGTGCGCCGCCTTCGGCCTCACCGCGCTCCTCGCGGCCTCACAGCTCGCCTACGACGTCGTGCGGGTCGTCGGCGCCGCCGTCCTGATCTGGTTCGGCGTCCAGGCGTTGCGTGCCGCCCGCCGCGGCCCGGATCCCGAGCGGGCCGCGGCAGGTGAGGACGTGACGCTGACGCCGTGGGCGGCCTACCGCGCCGGGCTCGGCATGAACCTGGCCAATCCCAAGGCGGCGGTCTTCGCGATGTCGTTCCTGCCGCAGTTCGTGCCCTCCGGCGCGCCCCAGCTCCCCGCGATGGTGGCGCTCGCGGCGCTGTGGGCGGTCTACGAGGTCGGCTACTACGGGGCGTACGTCTGGTTCGTCGACCGCCTGAGGGCGGTGTTCAGTCGCGCCGCGGTGCGGCGCCGCCTGGAGGCGGTGTCCGGTGGCGTGCTGGTCGCGCTGGGCGTCCGGATGGCCCTGGAGGGCTGAGCGGCCGCGCCCCCGCCCCTCACCCGCGGCGTGCGCTGAGCGTCGCCGCGAGCAGGCCGGCGCCCGCGGCGGCGAGCGCCGCGAGCAGGAGGGGCACCAGCGGGAACGGGACCGCGCCGGTACGGGAACCGGTGACGAGCCCGGTGACCGCCGCGTTGGCGGGCGATCCGGCGGCGACGAGGACCAGGACCGCGGTGAGGGCCGTGACGGGCACCGCCCATCCGGGGCGGAGCAGCACCGGGGGGTTGGTGAGCGCGCCGACGGCGGTGCCGAGCAGCGCGCTCACCAGGGCGGCCAGGAGACCGGCCACGGCCGCCGGGACCACCGGGATGGCCTTGAGGTGGTCCGTGGTGCGGGGGTCGGCGATGCCGAGGACCACGGCGGTGCCCGCGGTGCCCAGCACCACCGAGCACAGCAGCGCCGCCAGGACGCCCGCTGTGTGGGCCCGCCCCGGCCCGGCGGCGGCCGCCACGCAGGCGCGGGCGGCCGGCGGCTCGGCCGTCACGCTGACCCGCACCAGCCAGGCCGCGGCCGGGAGCAGCGCGGCGGCGCTCCAGCCGAGGGAGTCCAGCAGCGGCTGCGGTCCCCCGGCCAGCCCGATCCCCATGACGGCGACGTGGAGCAGCAGCGGCGGCAGCCAGCGGAAGGACCGCAGGAGCACGGCGGTCCGGTAGCGCAGCAGGGCGGTCATGAGGACTCCGTGGACGGCTGCGCGGGCGGCTCCGCGGGGCGGACCGCCCGGATGTGCCAGGGCGGCGTGGCGGTAAGGAGCCGCCGCAGGACGGCGTCGGACCCGGCGGCCGGGACGGTCACCCGGAGCGTGCCGGGCGCGGCGGGCTCGTACGCGAGCCCGGCCGGCGGCTGCCCGCCGCCGGTGGCCTCGATGACGACGCGCGGCCCGGCGGCGGCGTCCAGGGGCACCGGCACGAGCCGGGCGCCCTCGACGCGGTGGACCTCCGTGATGTCGCCGGCCAGCCGGCGCGGGTCGTGGTCGACGAGGACGACCGTGCCGCCGGCGGCGCTGCGGGCGCGCACGGCGTCGTCCAGGACGGTGCGCGCGTCCCGGTCGAGCCCCGTCCACGCCTCGTCGAGGACGAGGAGTTCCGGCTCGGCCACCAGCGCCTGGGCCACCGCGACCTTCTGGCAGGTGCCCTTGGACAGCTCGGCGAGCGGGGTCCGGGCGTACCCGGCGATGCCGAAGCACTCCAGCCACTGCTCGGCCCGCCGGGCGGCGGTGCGGCTGCCGAGCCCGTGCACCCGCCCCAGGTGCACGAGGTAGCCGTGCGCGTCGAAGGGCAGTGCCGGCGGGAACCGCTCGGGCACGTACGCGGTGCGCGGGCGACCGCTGACCCGGCCCGTGGTGGGGCGGTCGATGCCGGCGAGGATCCGCAGGACCGTGGACTTGCCGCTGCCGTTCGCCCCCTCGACGCGCAGCACCCGTCCCCCGGGCACGTCGAGATCGACGCCGCGCAGCACCCAGGGCCCGCGCGCCCCGTACCGGCGGCCGACCGCCTCCAGCCGCACGTCAGTTGGACGGCTGGTGGGGCTGGGACTCGCTCGGCCGGACGATGACGAAGCCCTCCCCCTGCAGCATCAGCTGCACCGCCTCGCCGGAGCCGCCGCGCAGCATCGAGCCGAAGCTCTGCGAACGGTGCAGGGAGGTCTGCAGCTGGGCGCTCCAGCCGACGACCGCGTCGGTGTCGACGTACACCGGGGCCTGCGGGGTGACCGGGATGACGATCGGGTTGCCCTCGCACATCACGCCGAGCCGGCCGTGCCCGGTGAAGACGCTGTTGAACAGGCCGCCGCCGGCCATGCCCGCGCCCTTCACGACCTTTATCTCGTAGGAGAGGGTCGAGTCGAAGACCAGCACGTTGCGGCCGTTGATGGTGAGGCTGTCGCCGGGGTCGAGGTCGATGACGAAGCAGTTGGCGGCCTCGTGCGCGAACCAGGCCTCGCCCTGGCCGCGCACCGACATCAGCGGCAGGCCCTCACCGGTGAAGGCGCGCTTGAGGAACTTGCCGACGCCCTGCCCCTTCACCTCGAACTGCAGGTTGCCCCGGAAGGCGATCATCGAGCCCTGGCGCGCCAGGCACTCGCCGTTCACCGCGTACTTGATCGACTTGGCGTTCTGGAGGGTCATGCCGGGCTCGGTGGCCGGCTGCGCCGTGTTCTCGGTCGCGAAGAGGTCGCTGTGCACCCCGGCATCCTGGCCCGGAGGGATCGGCTCCGACAAGCTCTTGCGGGGCGGGTGGCAGACTGTCGAGGTGACAACCGATCCTCGCGACGCCGCTCCCCAGTTCGTCCTCCCCCTGGTCGTCCGCATCGAGCGGACCGCCCCGCCGGCGCGGACCGACGCGCTGGAGACGGCCGCCCGTGCCGTGCTCCTGCTGCGCTCCGACGAGCGCGCCACCGCCGCGGACGGGGAGTGGGCCGGGGCGGTACGGGGCTGGGAGGACGCCCGCATCCGCAAGGTCGTACGGCGGGCGCGCGGCGCCGAGTGGCAGCGGGCCGAGGCGCTGCCCGGCATCACGGTCACCGGCAAGTCCGCCGAGGTCCGCGTCTTCCCGCCGGTTCCGCTGGACGGCTGGCCCAAGGACCTGGCGCGGCTGCAGGTGTCCGGGACGGAACTGGAGGACCCGGAGCCGCCCGCCGGGCCGGAGACCGGGACGCCGGTGCTCTGGCTCAACCCCGGGGTGCAGATGTCGGCCGGCAAGACCATGGCGCAGGCCGGGCACGGCGCCCAGCTCGCCTGGCTCGCACTGCCCCCCGCCGAGCGCGCGCAGTGGCGCGAGGCCGGTTTCCCGCTGGCCGTGCGCACGGCGCCGCAGGCCGGCTGGGAGACGCTCACCGCCTCCGGGCTGCCCGTGGTGCGGGACGCCGGGTTCACCGAGATCGCCCCGGGGTCGTGCACCGTCGTGGCGGACCACCCGGCGCTGCGCCGCTGAGGCCCCAAGCTCAAATCAAGCTCTGAAACCCGCCCCCGCGGGGTTCACCCGCCGTGCGCGGGGCCAGAACCCCGGCAGGAGGAAGGGGGGCGCATGGAGCACTCGTATCTGGGCACGGGCATCGGCTGGCGGCCGGAGATCGCGGCGGCGGTCGAGGCGCTGGCGGAGGCCGGCCGTGTCGACTGGGTCGAGGCGGTCGCCGAGAACGTCTGCCCGGGTCATCTCCCCGACTCCCTGCTGCGGCTGCGCGAGCGCGGTGTCACAGTCGTCCCGCACGGTGTCTCGCTCGGCCTCGGGGGCGCCGAGCGGCCCGGCGCGGACCGGCTGACCGCGCTCGCGCAGCGCGCGCAGGCGCTGGGCGCCCCGCTGGTCACCGAGCACATCGCCTTCGTGCGCGGCGGCGGGGAGCTGACGGGCTCGGCGCACCTGGAGGCGGGGCACCTGCTGCCCGTGCCGCGGACCCGGGACGCGCTGGACGTCCTGTGCGAGAACGTGCGCATCGCGCAGGACGCGCTGCCGGTGCCGCTCGCGCTGGAGAACATCGCGGCGCTGGTGGCCTGGCCGGACGAGGAGATGAGCGAGGGGGCCTTCCTCGCCGAGCTCGTCGAGCGGACCGGGGTACGCCTGCTGATCGACGTCGCCAACCTGCACACCAACCACGTCAACCGCGGCGAGGACCCCCTCGCCGCACTCGACGCGCTGCCGGTGCACGCCATCGCCTACGTCCACGTGGCGGGCGGTGTCGAGAAGGACGGCGTGTGGCACGACAGCCACGCGCACCCCGTCCCCGAGGCCGTCCTGGACGTGCTGGCGGCGCTGTACGAGCGGGCCTGCCCGCCCGGCGTGCTGCTGGAGCGCGACGACGACTTCCCCGCCGGCGGCGAACTGGCCCGCGAACTGGCCGCGATACGCCGCGTGGTGGACGCGGGCACGGGCGGGCGGGCGGACGTGCCGCCGGCCGTGCCCGCAGGGGTCGCCGCGGCGCCCGGGGCGGCCCGTCAGCGCCTCGCGCTGCGCCAGACCGCGCTGTTGTCGGCTCTCGTGGCCGGGACGCCGGTGCCGGAGGGCTTCGACCGGACCCGGATCGGTGTGCAGAGCCGCGCGCTGGCCGCCAAGCGCGCCGGCATCGTCGCCAAGGTGGCGCCGGAGCTGCCGGAGATCCTGGGGGCCGCGTACCGGCCGCAGTTCCTGCGCTACGCCGCGCTGCGGCCGCTCGACGGGGGCTACCGCCACGACGCCATGGCCTTCGCCGCGTACGTCCTCGACGGGGACGGCCCGCACGACCCCGCGGTCACCAGGCGGCTGGCCGCGTGGTGGCGCGAACGCTCGGGTCCGGCACCGCTCGCGGCCTGGCGGCAGCGTCTGCGCGGAAGGGTTTTCCCGGCGCCGCGACAGCCCTCACACGTATTCATACGTATGCGGGACACGCTCCGTTCAAAGCTGCCATAATCTTTTTCCAAGGGCCTCCGACCTGCGGCGGGAATGGCGGCGGAGCCCATCGAGCGCGAAAAGGCAACAACGTACCAAGGACCGGGCCCGGATTCCTGGAATTCGCGAATACGTGACTGTTCCTCGCCTTGGACGCTTCAAACGCACTAACGTGCGGTCCCATGCGATCCACCCGTTACGCCACCGGACTCAGCCTCGTGGTCGGGGCTCTCGTGGTCACCCTCGCCGCGCTGGCCTACCCCGTCATGTCCGGGCTGAACAGCCCCGCCGTGACCGCGGCCGGCGCCCAGACCGTGTCCACGCAGTACGGTCCGCTCACCCAGCTGGACCGCACCTTCGTCACCAAGGTCCGGCTGGCCGGCCTGTGGGAGTTCCCCGCCGGGCAGATGGCCCTGCAGAAGGGGACGACGCCTGCGGTCAAGCGCGCGGGGCAGCACCTGATCGACGGGCACACGAACCTCGACTCGACGTGCCGCACGATCGCGCCCCAATTGGGCATCACTCTGCCCAACCAGCCCACAGCACAGCAAATGGGCTTTCTGGCCACCATGTCCGCGGCGACCGGACCGGATTTCGACCAGAAGTTCGCGAATATCCTGAGGCTCGCCCACGGCCAGGTGTTCTCGGTCGTGGCCCAGGTACGCGCCACCACCCGCAATTCGCTGGTGCGCGAACTGGCGGACCAGGCGAACGCGACGGTGCTCGACCACATCACCGTCCTGGAGAAGACCGGACTGGTCAACTTCGACCAGGTCGCCGTGGACACGACCGCCAGCCCCACCAACCCCGGTGCGGCGGTGCCGGTCTCCCCCGCTCCCGGTGAGCCGACCTTCATCGTCACCCCGTCCCCGACGTACTCACTTCCCCCAGCGGCTTCGTCCCCCCAGCCGTCGCAGTAGAAATGAGCGATCCGATGCCCACACGACAACACATGAACCACCGGCGCAGGTTGAGCACCAAGCAACTCGTGCTGATAGCCGTGCTGGCACTGCTCGGCTCCGGCGGCACCTTCGCCCTGGTCACCGGTTCGGCCTCGGCCCACTGGCGGTCCAACTCCGGTCACTCGGGCGGCTGGCAGAGCCCCAGCCCGGGGAACAGCACCAAGGCGGACAACGGGGGCCAGAACAACGGCGGCCAGAACGGCTCCGCGGCCCCCTCGGCGTCCGCCTCGGCCTCGGCCTCTGCGTCCGCGCCCGCCGGCGGCGGCACGCAGACCAACGGCCCCGCCCCCGAGGACTTCGCCGACATCCGCTCCGTCCAGCCCAACGTCCAGCGGGCGGCGAACCAGCGGGGCGCCTCGCGCGGCACGTTCACGGCGCGCTGCGGCCGCAACGAGAACAAGCACCACAACCCCGACAACTTCATCGTGGCCCCCGGCGTCGCCAACGGCGCGCACCACGTCCACGACTACGTCGGCAACCTGAGCACCGACGGCTTCTCGACCAACGAGTCCCTGGCCGCGGCCGGCACCACCTGCGCCCGCGGGGACAAGTCGGCGTACTTCTGGCCGGTGCTGCGCACCCGCTCCGCCAACGACGCGCCGGACGCCGACGGCAACACCGGCACCATCCTGCAGGCCACCTCGGTGCAGCTGCTCTTCGGGGGCAACCCGAGGGCCAAGGTGGTGGCGATGCCGTCCACGCTGCGGATCATCATGGGTGACGCCAAGTCCTTCACCAACGGCGTCGCCAACGCCAAGGCGTCGTGGAGCTGCACCGGCTTCGAGAACCGCCAGCTCACCGACAAGTACCCGCTGTGCCCGCAGGGCAGCCGGGTGGTCCGCACGCTGAACTTCCCCAGCTGCTGGGACGGGACCAACGTCGACAGCGCCAACCACCGCACGCACATCGTCTTCCCCGACGGTGCCGGGCAGTGCCAGGCCGGTTTCAAGGCCGTGCCCCAGTTGAAGATGCGGCTCACCTACAAGGTCCCGCAGGGCCCGAACTACGCGCTCGACAGCTTCCCCGAGCAGCTGCACAAGCCGGTCACGGACCACGCGGACTTCGCCAACTTCATGCCGACCCGCCTGATGAACCAGGTCGTCAGCTGCATCAACGGCAACCGCAACTGCGGCTGACGCGGTAGCCCGCGCCGCCCCCGATTCGGGAAACCGCGGGCGGACCCCCACGGGGGTCGGCTACAACTCCCCCATGTGGATGCTCTTCCTCCTCGTGGCCTGGGCCGCGGCGATCGCCTCCTGCACACGCCTGTGCAGGGCGGCGGTCGCCGCGGCCGATCTGCCTGACGGGGCCGCCGCACCGGCCGCCGACCATGCGCTCGGGCTCTACGAGATGGCCTTCCTGTCCGGCGGACCGCGCCGGGTCACCGAACTGGCGATGGTCACGATGGGGCGCGAACGGCGTCTGCTGCTCGCCAGGACGGGATGGGCGACCGTCGTCGACCCGGACGGCCGGGACGCCATCGAGCGCTCCCTGATCGCCGCCACCGGCCCCGAGGGTCAGGCCCCCGTCCCCGCGATACGCACGGCGCACGCGACCTCCGACGGGGTCCGCGCCCTGGCGCAGGGCCTCGCCGACGCGGGGCTCGCGGTGCCTCCCGCGGCCCGGGAGTCGATCTCCACCGGCATCCGCGAGGTCCGCGCGGCCTCCGCCCTCATCCTGGCCATGCTGGCCGCCGCGACGACCCTCAGCCCCGCTGGCCGGTCCCTGCTGCCGTGGTTCGCGCTCCCGCTGCTGGTCACCCTGGGCTGCCTGGCCATCGCGCGCTTCGAGATCCACCCCTACACCCACTGGGCCGCCCGCGCGGGCCGCGAGCTGCTGCGTGCCGTCGACGTCCCCGACGGCCCGGCCCCCGACGACCGCCGGCAGCTCCTCACCGCCGTCGCCGTCCGGGGCCCCTCCGCCCTCC